>JAZRAP010000024.1:0-3734 GCA_045634665.1 Candidatus Nanosyncoccus sp. | reverse complement strand
GTGCCCGCCCGAACGGTAAATATCAATCCGTAAATCTTCCGGCTTTATTTCTAGCTCCTGTTCTGATGCTTCCGGCAACACCGCCACTGTCACGGTAGAAGTATGAATCCGCCCCTGTGACTCCGTCACCGGCACTCGTTGCACTCGGTGTACACCACCTTCAAATTTTAACTGTCCGTAGGCGTTATCGCCGGAAATCTTGAAAATTACTTCCTTCGTCCCGCCGGTATCGTTTAAATTCTCAGAGATCAACTCCGCTTTTAATCCGTGCGCTTCGGCATATTTCAAATACATCCGATACAATTCTCCTGCAAACAGGGAAGCTTCATCGCCGCCCGCCCCCGCTCGGATTTCCATAATCGCCGGCTTATCATCCGCCGGATCACGCGGGATCAACAACTCTTCCAGCCGCTCCTCCGCCACCTTGAGTTCATTTTTTATTGTTTCCGTATCTTCTCGTGCAATCTCTCCTAATTCCGGATCATTCAGCAGTCCCTCCGCCTCTGTTAAATTCGCCTCAAATTGAGTAATTTTTTTGTTCAATTCCAAAATTTCCCTTAGTACCGTCGCCCGCTTATTTTTGCCAGCAAATTCCGGGTCAGCATACGCATCCGGCCGCGCCAAAAACTCCTCTATCGTCTTAAGTTCCTCTTTAAATTTCTCTAAATCCATGATATAATTATACCACACTCATGGATCTTTAGCTCAGTTGGCTAGAGCGCAGCATTCACATTGCTGAGGTCAGAGGTTCGAGCCCTCTAAGATCCACCAGGAATTAAAGAAAGACCCGAAGGGTCTTTATTTAATTCCTGACGATTTCAGGCTCGAGCCCAAGGTTCGAATGGAGCGAGCGTAGCGAGCGACATCCCTGCCCTCTAAGATCCACCAGTGAAATAAAACAAGCCCGTAGGGCTTATTTTATTTTCCTAAGTTCTTCTCTTGCCACCCCTATACAAATCTATTTATTTATGATAGAATACCCCCTATGAAAGTAAAAGAATTAGAGAAAGTCCCTAAGAATAAAGTTGGTCATGTCAACAAAAATGGCGTTAAACCAGAACCTAACGAAGAGAGCACCTTTAATTATTTAACCTTGTTTGGTTTTAGTATCGAATTGATAAAGCCTACTAGAACCCAAAAAGTCAAAAACCCAGATGTTCTAATTGCGGGAGCTGTCTGGGAGGTTAAGACCCCCATTAGCTCTAATAAGAATACTATTAAGAATCGATTTCGTGAGGCCGCTGGACAGGCTGCGAAAATTATTTTTGATCTCAGAAATATTAAAAATGACGCCGATAAAGTAGAAAAACAAATTATTGACCTATTTACGGGTAACGGTGAAGTTCGCCACTTGATGATTATAGAGAAAAGCGGCAAATTACTTGACTTAATTAAATAGGTGTGGTAAAATAAAAGTATTGGGGGGCGACCTGGTTCTTAACTGAGCGAGGCCAAACCCCCCCAACCTGGACACCCGTAGGGGTGTTTTTTTGTGCTATAATTTATCCATGATACATTTTCAAGAATTTAACTCTCAGGATGACCAGGACAAACTAGATTTCCTAAAGAACGCTGATTTTCGGGTACGAGGTTTCAAAATTGTTGGTATGTTTGAAAAAGTTGAAACCGTAGAACAAATGCGCGATAAGATAAAAGAACTAAAAGGGCTATCGGATCAAAATCCGTGCGAGCGAAAGTTCTATTGGATTTTGAAAGACGACAAAACTCCTATAGGTGTTATTACTTTGCGTCCGGCTCTTAATGGTTTTTGGCTACATAATGCCGGGCATATTGGCATCGCCATTGATAAACCTTATAGAGGTCAGAATTATGGTACAAAAGCGTTTAAAAAGATGTGCGAAAAGGCAAATGATGAATACGGCATTAAAGATATCGTCACTATGGCCCTTACTGACAATATTGCTAGCCGCACCATGATAGAAAAATCTGGCGGTGAATATTGGGATACTATCACTGCCGCTGACGGCGAAAAATTAGCCAGATATTGGGTGAAATCAAAATGACTGAATTGAAAGTTCGTACTACACCAGACCCAATTCTCCGCCAAAAAAGCCAACCCCTCAAGCCATTCGAAATTAAGTCCGCAAAAGTGCAAAAACTTATTCAAGACATCAAAGACACCTTAAAAGCTGGCGAATATGGTGTGGGCATGAGCGCAGTTCAGGTTGGCGAACCTTCGGCTATCGCCGTAGTAATGATTCGGCCCACTCCTGCCAGACCTAATCTCAAACCTTTCAACAAAATTTATTTTAATGCCGAAATCACTAAAACTGAAGGCAATAAAGTGCCTATGTGGGAAGGTTGCTGTAGCGTACCAGGTAAAGATGGCAAGCCGGTTTACGCCAAAGTTCCGCGTTACAAAAAAGTCCGCGTCAAATATCTTGACGAAAATGGATTAGCACAAGAGGAAACCATAGACGGATTTCTCGCTCATGTATTGCAACACGAAATTGACCACCAAAACGGTATTCTGTTTACTGATTTGGTTGACGAATCTGATATTATTTCTTACGAAAAGTATAAAAGGCTCGTCAATAATTAAGTAATACAATTAGAATCTTTCATGCTAGTAATAGTTTGCTCGCCGAGAAAAAGCAAACAAATACCCCGGACTAAACATCCGGGGCATTTTCTGGTCACTTTCCACGGGCTTTCGCTGCCTTTGCTAGGTCTTCACGGAAGCCAGCCAGCACAGGGCAGCCACTATTAAAAGCGGAATATATCTCTTGTTCCAATTCGCTAGAATAGGGCAATTCCTCCACCTTTAAATGAGCCAAATTGCGCTCCACGAAGTCACCACCCTCCGCCGGCCGCGTAGCCCAAACTCCACGACCGTTCTCTAGGTCCGACATCATACACAGCAACATATCTTGAGTTGGATTATCATACATTTTGTAGAAATAAAACTCTACGCTACGATTTTTTAAAAATCCACCCACCAGACAGCTAGTCGCGCCAGCTCTCAAGGTGTCTCCATCGCCAAGCTCTTTGCAGCACCCCCAAAAGATCGGCAGCTCACCCATTGCTATTTCACCGACAAAAGCCGGTTCGGTCTGACCCCAGCTTTCATCTTGTTTAAAGTAACCAGAAATTCTAAACAACTTGCTCAATTTTGCCCCCTCTCATCTAAGCACGTATCCCCAATTATAACATTTTTATCTACAAAAAGCAAACCATGCTATAGTTATTTTATGCGGATATTGCCAAAACCAATTATTCACAGCAAAGAAACTCACAGAGACTGGCTCACCCGCCCCTTCGCCTACCAAATGGGTAACATCGGCAGGGAAGTTTCTCGCGCCCTCAAATGGACCTCAAAAGGGAATAAACCTCGTGCCGACAAAGCCATCGACCGCGCCCTTGAACTTTTTGATTTTACCATTGAAGCCAACATCAAAAACCACGCCCGCCTCACTGAAATTTTAAAAGCTCGTGACGAATTTTGCGACTATTTTTTCAACCACAATTCTTGCCATACTGATCCCACTAAAATGCAAAAATACTACGACGGCTTCGCCATCATAACGCTATAATCATTTTATGATCTACACCACCCACTATCCCTCGCCCCTCGGCGATATCCTACTCGCCGCCAAAGATAATAAACTCATCGGCCTTTGGATTAAAGGCCAAAAGCACTACCTCGCAAATCTTAAAGAAGAAGTCACCAAAAACAATAACTCTCCAGTCCTAATCCAAACCAAAGATTGGCT
>JAZRAP010000023.1:0-5998 GCA_045634665.1 Candidatus Nanosyncoccus sp. | reverse complement strand
TATAATAAAGCATAACAATATAAGTGGAGGAAATATGGCTCGTACAAACAGTGACGATTTGCTGATGGAAGACGATCTCGCTGCTGCATTCTTGGGTGGAGACGATGAGCTCACCGCACCGGTGGCTACGGAGGAACCTGTGGTAGAAGAGACCGTGACCCTAGAGGAAGAAGTCAGCGAACCGATCGAAGATGAGTGGGAAACTACCGACGATTTTCCTGGACAGCTTGCCGTGGATGTCTATGAAACCGCCGACAAATTAGTTGTAAAAGCTCGTACTGCTGGCATTTCGAAATCTGATCTCGATGTCAGTATTTCCGACAATATCCTGACGATTTCGGGAGTATTGTCTGGGGGTGAAGACGAGCAGACGACTAGGTGGCACATCCAGGAATGCTATTGGGGTGAGTTTTCGCGGACGATTGCTTTGCCGGTGCAAGTGCGCGAGGATGAGAATAGCGTGAAGGCGGAGTTGAAAGACGGGGTGCTGACGATTTCGTTTGAAAAAGAAAAGACGGAAGCACCGAAGAAGATTAATATCCAGTAGCAAAGATGGTCTTTAAAAAACGCCCTGTGAGGGGCGTTTTTTGGGTGGGTCTTTGTATGTTAGTCAGCGACGCAGGTTTTGCTGTTACCGTCCCAGTGGGTGCCTTCACCACAAGTAGTAGCTGTGTTGCCAAGAATGCCAGTAATGACGAATTGGACGATAGCAAAGGCAAGAGCTGCAACGATGAGACCGATGAGACCGTAGAGGATAGTCTTTTTGGCTTTTTCAACTTTGCCAGAGTCGCCAGAGGAAGTCATGTAGTTGACGCCGCCGATGATCATAACGACGACACAGGCGAGACCGAGGACGGCGATGATGGCCGTGAGAATAGTTTGGACGTCTCCAACTAAAGTGTTGCCGCCAGCGACTTGGTCGACTTTGCCACCTACGGCGAATTGTGAAATTGAATTCATAAGTAATTACCTCCTAAAGTTGATATTAATCGCCACCAAGGATGGTACCGATGACGAATTGGACGAGTGCGAAAGCGAGCACACAGACGATGAGACCAATAAGGCCGTAAAGGATAGTGTCTTTGGCTTTTTTAACTTTGCCAGTGTCACCAGAGGAGGTCATATAGTTGACGCCGCCGATGATCATAACGACGACACAAACAAAACCAAGGACACCGATGATGGCGCTGAGGATGGTTTTGACGTCGGTTTCTAAAGTGTTATCATCTGCTACGTCGGTCAGAGTAACACCACCGTCGACAGCAAATTTGTTGATAAGATCTTTCATTTTTTATCCTTTTAGTTACTTAGTGTTATTTTACAACGTTTTTTTTGAAAAAGCAATGGTGAATTATGGGAGAATACTGATAACCCAGTTGACGACAGCAAAAGCGAGGGCGGCAACGACGAGACCAATGACGGCGTAGAGGATGGTCTTTTTGGCTTTTTCGAGTTTGCCAGTATCGCCGTTGGAGGTGATGTAATTAACGCCACCGACGATGACGTAGATAACAGCAACAGTGCCGAGGATGGCAATGATGGAGTTAAGGATGATTTGGATGACGCCGGGGAGTTTGTCTTTTCTAGCTTCGCTACAGCCGCAGCCGGCTTTGACGCTGTCGGGATAATTGCCACTACAAACTTGAGGAGAACATTGATCGGCGAAAGCCGGGGTAGGGGTGAAAGCGGCCATGGGGGCGAATGCGAGAAAGGCTGCGGCGAGGCAGGCGGTGATAGTTTTGATGATTTTAGATTTCATGAATCTCCTTTGCAATTAATGTTTGTGGTGCGATAAAGGCTCTTTCATTAGCGTCTTTGATGACGCCGGAAACGAAGATGACAATCATTTCAGAGAGAGCAACGATAGCAAGGCCGATGAGGGCGTAGGTGATGATTTTTTTGGCTTGTTGGAGTTTGCCGGGATCGCCGGCGGAAGTGGTATAAGAAATACCACCGTAAACGACGAAGATAAGAGCAACGGCACCAGCAATGCCGATAATCCAGTTGATAGTGTTGATGATCATGTTGCCAGGATCAACGCATTGGTTGGCGACGCAGTTTTGCGAGAAAGAGCCGTTGCCATTAAGAAGGGCGAAGCGGATGGCGTTGAGGATGACGTTGGCGGACATGATAATAGCAAGACCGATAAAAGCTTGAGTGAGGGCTTTTTTGCCAGTGGCGACTTTGCCTGGGTCGCCGGCAGAGAAAATATAGAGATAACCGCCGTAGATGACGTAGCCAACAATGAGGTAGGCGGCGATGACGGTGATGTCGGTAACGATGTTGGCAACGATAGTCCAGATGCTGGCTTTGAGATCGTCTTCGTTGTTAATATTAACGCCGCAGTCCCAAGAGGTCATGCCGAGGAAATTGTTGCGGCAGCTACCGGTGAAACCGTCGGCAAAAGTAGACTCAGCAGGAAGGACAGCCAAAGTGGCCGTAAGGACGGCTGCAAAGACGAGGAATTTTTTGAATAAGCTTTTCATGATAGTATTTGAACTAATATTACCATAAAGTGAGAAAAAAGCCAACGGGTTTTAGCTGGGAGGTTTATTTTTTGACATAAGCGGAAAATGGTGGCGTGTACCGTTGACAAATAGGGGTGGGTGTGCTATAATTGTTGTACGCCTTGAAAGGGAGGCGAATTTTACTATGGTTGGGAAACAGAAGCTAAAAATGCGACTGGGTAGGGTTATTTTTGGGTTCTTTTTTGCAATGATAGCGGTCTTTGGGTTACTGGGAAATGCGTTGACATCGCAAGAGGTGGCGTATGCGGACCCGGTGGAGACCACGACTACTACCGAGAGCAGTGGTGAAGGGACGACAAATAATGGACTAACTGGCGATGGTTGTCAAGCGAGTCTTGGGGCGATAGGTTGGTTGGTTTGTCCGACAACAGGTAAAATTGCGGAGGCGGTGGATTGGTTGTATGACAAGATTCAAGATATTTTGGTGATCAATCCAATTTCGTCGGAGGACGGGTCGCCGATTTATGAGATTTGGAAGTATTGTCGGGGGCTGACGAATATCGTGTTTATTATCTTCCTGCTGGTGGTGATTTATTCGCAGATTACGGGGTTAGGGATATCAAACTACGGGATAAAAAAGGCGTTACCAAAGTTGATCGTGGTGGTGATTTTGGTGAATTTGAGCTTTTTGATATGTTCGTTAGTGGTGGATTTGTCGAACATTATTGGGAATAGTTTGAGGGGATTGTTTGACTCGGTACAAGAGGCGGCAGTGGCCGGAATGAGTGCTGGGGAGTCGGGGGCGAGCGCGACGGATTTGGCTTTAGCGGAAGCGGATATGTTTAGTGCGATTGCGACAGGATCGGCGTTAGCGATCGGAGGGACGGTGATTGCGTTTGAAACAGGAGCAATTTGGATGTTGATTCCGGTGGTACTAGGGGCGATTGTGGCGGTGGCAACGGGGTTAATCACGATTGCACTGCGGCAAGCGGTGGTGGCGCTACTAGTGATGATTTCGCCGCTTGCGATAGTGGCGTATATGTTGCCGAATACAGAGAATTTGTTTACGAAGTGGCGGAAGTTGTTGACGCAGATGTTGGTGTTTTATCCAATGTTTTCGTTGTTATTTGGGGCGTCGGCGTTAGCGGGATTTGCGATTATTGCGAGCGCGCAAGATGGATTTGGATTGATACTAGGGACAGCGGTACAGATTTTCCCGCTGTTTTTCTCTTGGAAGTTGATGCAGATGAGCGGGACGTTCCTGGGTGATATCAATGCGAAGATGCGGACTTTGGCGGCGCGGCCGGTGGGTGGAGCGCGGACGATGGCGAGCGCGCAAAAGATGGCTTCGAAACAAAAACATTTGGCAGCAGGGAATTCAATAATGCCTTCACGAAGGTTGATGCAATTTATGTCTAATAGGAAAGTGGCAAAAGAGGCGGAAATGGCGGAGAATGCAGAATTGATTAAGAGTAGAGGGTTGGCATTTCGAGCACAACGAAATTATGGTCGGAACGGGGCGCCGACGAGAGAAGGTGAGCGGGCTTATGTAAACCAAGCACGAAGTATGGAATACCAGCGGGCGATTGAGCGAGATAAAAATAATATGAACAAGGGGCTGGGATATTTGGCGGCAGCAGGTACGGCACAGCGAGTGCGTTTGGAACAATTGGATGCTAAGAACGTAGTGGCATCGGATAAGTTGAAGATGGAGCAAGCGCGAGGCGAAAAGATTGCTTACGAAAATGCGGCGGGATATCACAAGCGGATGGAAAATGCGGTCAATTCGCATTTTGATGATTTGCATGCGGGGGAGAGAACCTATCGGCCGCATGATATGACTACGACGGAGCGGGCAGAGGCGCGGGCGCGCTATGCGGCGGCAAATCAGATTATGGAAGGAAATTTGGGCGATATTCAATATGCGGCGGCAGATGCGGCGCATGCGTTTGATACGCAGAAGAAGATTTTGGAGACGAAGTATCAGAAGTACTTTGAGTTGACGCCGCCGACGAAAGATGTGGAATTTCGGCTTGGGGAGCTGACGACCATGCCGAATGCGGCAGAAAATATTGATGCGATTTTGCCGGGTCTCCGGATTTTGAACCAAAGGGGGGATACGGATTTGGTGAAAGCGCAGCTAGATAATCTTTTGAGTAAGGATATTGGTGGAGGCATAAGATTAGGGACGCATGCATCGCAGGCACTGGCAAGTTTCTTGATGTTTGAAGTGAAAGATAATGATCCGTATTTGAGACGGTTTGGTAAATATATCAATTTGGAAACAGCGCGAGTTTATAATAAAAATGAACGCCAGGTGATGGAAGTGACTTATGACGAGTATATTAAGGGATACCATGATGGCGAGCCGGTTACGGAAAATAATCCTACTGGTAGGATGTATGCGAAAAAGAGCATGGTGAATTTGATGGAAGGTACGGCATTTGATGGGATTGAGCGGACGGCTTTGGACAATTATGATAGCAGTCTTAGGAAGGTTTATACTAATGAAAATGGCGAGTTGGATTTGGCGGCCTATAAGGCAAAGAGAGAAGAAGTAGACAAAGCGATTGCTCCGCAGTTTATTTCGGCGAATTTGAAGTTTTTGTCTGGTAGTGAACAGATTGGCGCAGCCGTGAAAGCAAAAACAGGGTTCTTTTCTAAACAGGATAGTGAGACGGGTGAGTATTTTGTGATGCCGATTTGGGATGACGAGAAAGAGGCTAAGAAGCTGTTTAGCGGTTTTAGGACTCCTGAAGAAAAGGCTCAGGCGAAAGAAAATTTGAAGAGTTGGTATAGAGAACAGACTTTGCAGTATCTGCTAGATCAAACACCGCATCAGATTTTAGGGCTTCGGTCGGATTATCATGATGGTTTGAGGGAACATTTGGCGGATGCGTTTAATTTGAATAAGGATGAGGATTTGACGGAAGAGGAGTTAGCGGCGCGACGAGAATATGAAAAAGAAGTGTCGAGGATTCAAACGCAGTATGGCGATGAGCCGATTGGCGAGGCGAAGAGAAAGCGTGATAAAGAGATGCGGGCTGCGCGAGAGAAGATTGCTGGAGCTGAGTTTAGGAAGATTCTTGAAGATAAAGGCATCTTGGAACAAATTTACAGGACGCGACGTTCTGGTGCGGCGAATGCGGCGAAATCATGGGTGCGAGGCTGGTTGGGGCTTGATGATGAAGCGGCGATTAGAGATTATGAAGATAAAAAGCGTCCGAAGAAAAAGAATAGTGGTAATCAGAAAGATCAAAAAGCTAATGTCCCACCAGAAGAAAGAGTTATACGGGAGTTGGGTAAGAGATTATTGAAACAGATGGAGCAACAAGAGCGTGAAGAGTTGTTTAGCGCACAAGGACATAAAACGTCTGATGACGATGAAGGGGAAGAACATCAAATTTATGATGAAGATAAGAGGAAGGAACTTCGCGATTATATTTACGACTTGTATCAGAATATGAAGAACTTGGATGATGAAGATTTTTACGAAGAGTCTTTGGCGTATATTGTGGAGAATTTGAGTG
>JAZRAP010000022.1:0-9818 GCA_045634665.1 Candidatus Nanosyncoccus sp. | reverse complement strand
GGGGGGGGGGGTGGGTGTGAGGAGTCGGTTGGCTTAGGGGGGCAGCTGGCTGCGGTTGCGGAATAGGGGCAAGTTGTGGCTGTTGGGCTGGAGTAGGCTGTGGTTGTTGGACGGGAGCAGGTTGCGGGGCAGATGCAGGTCGCGATTGCGTAGCTGCAGCTTGCATTTGCTGGTTGCGAACAGCGATCATGCGTTTTTCATATTCATCTTGAGTGAGGCGAGGCAGAGAAACATAAAAGGTCGAGCCTTCGCCAAAGGCCGACTCAGCCCAAACGCGACCCCCCATGGCTTCGGCGCGTTGTTTGACTAGATAGAGGCCTAGTCCAGTGCCGCCGATAGTGCGGGTGTCGGAATTGTCAGCACGGTAAAACTTTTGAAAAATGTGGGCGAGGTCGTCCGAAGAAATACCCATACCGGTGTCGGTAACATTGATAAGTACCCGGTCGCCGTCGCCTCGAACGTTGATATAGACAGAACCGCCGGCGGGAGTGTATTTGAGGGCGTTGTCAATCAAATTGTCTAAAATTTCGCGCATGAAATTGACGTCGATATAGCTGTAGGCCACTTGCTCAATACGACGAGTGTCGCCCAAAACTTGAGGCTCGGACGAGCCAAAACTGAGGTTGATTTTGGCGGTTTTAGCACGCTCGGCGTAGTCGCCCACGATTTTAGCTACGAAACCAACCATTTCTGCCGGCACAAAGCGCGGGCGAATATGTCCGTCGTCGAGTTTGGTGACGTCGAGCAGATCTTGGAAAAGCTTGCCGAGATGCTTAGAAGCGGCCTGAGCGGCAGTTAAATAGCCGCGAGCGCGCTCGTCGATCGAGGCGGTTTGGGGGTTAAGAGCGAGAGAAAGGTAGCCGTCGATGGTGGCCACGGGGGTGCGCATTTCGTGTGAAGCGGTGGAGATGAATTCGGTTTGCTCGCCTTCTTCTTCGAGCTCTTTGGCGATATCGCGCAAAGTGATTACGCGGTCACCGTTTAGCCCTTCACCCGGGAGCACAGCGATAGCGACAGGGATGCGTTTGTCGGATTGGCCGACAATGAGATTGCCTTGAAAAGTCTCCAACGGTTGGCCAGTGCTCATAGCTTGGATAAGGGGGTTTTCGGCATCAGAGAGCTCACGCCCTTCTTTAGACTCGAGGCGAATTATGAGGCCGTAGTCTAAGCCCACGGCTTTGTCGGGGGCGCCACAGCCAGTCATGATAACGGCGGCAGGGTTGATGAATTCGACTACGCCGTTTTTATCCGTAATCACCACGCCATCGTGGATGACTTTCAAAGCCATTTCGGACATAGCAGCCTGGTTGCCGGTTTTAGCGGCAGCAGTTGGATTAGCCGGATCAGCCGAAATGGTTTTACGTTTGAATAATTTCATCTATATATATTTTAACACAAGCGTATAAAAATGTGTTAAAATTTATATATGAATAAAGACGTGATTTATATCGAACCCGAAGATGATATCACAGATATCATTGCTAAAATCGAAAAAAGCAAAGAAAAAATCGTCGCACTGGTACCGCCAAAGAAGGCCGGTGTTTTTAGGAGTTTGGTGAATATCAAACTCATCAGCAAGGCCGGGGCGGGCGCCGAAAAGAGCGTAGTACTGGTGACGACGGATCCGTCAATTGTAAAATTGGCCGCGGCAACTAAACTGCCGGTGTCCAAAAATTTGCAGTCGGCGCCGGTGATACCAGAGGCAGAGACTGCAGAGGCGGCTGGGGAGCAGACTATTGAAGACGTAGAGGAGCCAGAGGAGAACGAGAAAGCAAGCGCGTCGGAAAGTTCCGCAGACGATAGTAAAACAGAGAGTAAATCCAAGTCGCACGAGGCCGAGGAGGAAGAAGAGCCGGAAGATGAAGAGGAAGAGGATGACGAGGAAGACGAAAAGCCTGCCAAAAAGGAGAAAAAGCCAGCAAAGGCAGGCGGCAATAAGTTGTTAAATTGGATTAAAGCGCACAAAAAGTTGACTATTGCAGGGGTAATTTGTGCGGTGGGGATTATTGGGTTCTTGATCTGGGCGTTCGGGTTTGCGCCGGCAGCGGATATCACGGTGGCGATTAAGACTGATTCAAAGAATTTTTCAGAAGGGATTACCTTTGTAGATTCTTTGAGCAGTGAAGACGCTAAAGAGGGCAAGTTTTATCTGGAACAGAAAAAGATCGAAAACACTCAAGAGGTGAATTTCGAGGCTACGGGGCAGAAAAATCAGGGGGATAAGGCTACTGGTGACGTAGTGATTTATGGTTATTTCGATGCTAAAGGCGTGATTGCGGTGAACGCCGGCTCGGTGTTTACGGTAAATAACTTATCGTTTGTGTCTAACAGCGATGCTTCATTAACTTGGGACGGCAAACCGAGTAGCTGCGAAAACTCGAACGATGAGGTGACGGACGGTCATTTCCAGTGTTTGATTTCTGGCCGGGTGGGGGTAACGGCGATGAACGGTGGCTCTAATTACAATATCCCGGCTACACCTTCGGGGTGGAGCACTACAGCAAACGTGCGAGTTTATTCTGACAAGTCTATGACGGGCGGCACGGATAAGACGGTAACAGTGGTGCAGCAATCTGATATTGAGAAGGCAAAAAGCGAGCTGACTACTGCCAACGAAGAAGAAAACAAAAAGAAGCTTTATGAGAGTATTGGGGACGAATACTATATTATTGAAACAAGCTTTGAACAGTCTACCTCTAATGCTGAAGCCACGCCGGCAGCGGATCAAGAAGTGACGGATGGTAAAAAGCCAGTGCTAAAGGCCACGACTACGGCGACGGTGTATGTAATTAACGAAGATAAATTGAAAGATTTTATCAAAGCCAAGGCTGATCTGGAAGACGGACAGAAGGTCTACGACGTAAAGGACATCTACATCGAGAATTTCACGCAGAAGGATAACGGGGGTAGCGCTAAGCTAAAAGCACAATACTATGTGGGGCCAAAGATCACCGAAACAGAGGTAGTAGATAAAGTCAAGGGCAAAGGTTTGGGCGATGCTCAGAGAGAGATTCGCGACCTTTATGGGGTGTCCAATGTGACCATTGATACTTCTTATCCGTGGGTGATGACAATTCCGGGCGATTCGAACAAGGTGACGGTGAAATTTGAAGTGAAAGACCAAGATGGCAACGAGGTGAAAGAGCAGAGCGATGATGACAAGAACGACGACAGTGAGAAGAATGACAGCGAGAAAAAATCTGACGAAAAACAGAAAAATTAGGGGTTAGATGCGGATTTTAGGATTAGATGTAGGTGAAAAGCGCATTGGCGTGGCCCGGGCTGATTCGGATACCCGAATCGCAATACCAGTCGGGTATGTAGAAGTAAATGGCTCAGAATGGCAGGAAATTACTAGAATTGCCAATTTGAACAGTACTACGTTTTTTGTAGTGGGTTTGCCCCGGAGCAATGAGGGATCAGAGACACAGCAATCGTTGTTTGTGCGAAATTTTGCCAAGGTGCTAGTAGAGAAAATACCGGGGGCGAAGATTAGATTTCAAGACGAGTCGCTAACCTCTGTGGTTGCAGAGGAACGGCTGCAGAAAAGTGGGCGAGCCTACCAGAAGGGCGATATAGACGCCGAGGCGGCAGCAATTATTTTGCAGGATTTTTTGGAAAATTTTAGCACTAGCGCACCGTCAGAGGTGCCGGAGGCTAAAATCCCTGACGAGGTCCCTACGGGGGTGATGGCGGGGGTAATGTCTGCAATGACCGATGCCAGGGATACGGCGGCGAATTTGACCAAAAAACAGTCCGACAAAGTAAAATTAAATACCAAAAAGGCAAAACACAAGATGAAAACAGCGACAAAATGGGTTTCTGGGGTGGCAATATTACTAATTTTAGGGGTAATTGTGACTGGGGTGGCGCTATTTATCAAAGAACAACGACATCTAGCCTATCAGGAATGGGTGGCCGAGCAAGAGGCGCAAATGGAAGCGGATGTGTTTAGTTTTACGATTCGACCAGGGGAGACGATTTTTGATGTCGAGGCAAATCTGGTTGCGGTGGGCTACTCAGCGACAGAGGTGAAACAGGCGCTTGAGGCTAACTATGATTTCGATTTTCTAAAGGGGCGACCGACAGGGGCGACATTGGAAGGCTACCTCTATGGCGAAACACACGAGTTTTATAGGGATACTTCGGCGGAGGATGTGATCAAAACTTATCTCGAAGGGATGGGGAAAGTAATCACCGAAAACGACCTAGAGGCGAGATATGCCGCGCAGGGGTTGACGCTTTATGAGGGGATTACGCTGGCTTCAATGGTGCAAAAAGAAGCCGCTGCCTCTGATATGCCGACAGTGGCGCAAGTGTTTTTAACGCGTCTGGACTACGGGATGCTACTGGGGAGCGACGTGACGGTGTCTTATGCGCTAGATGTGGTAGACCCTTACCGGCAGATTTATGGTGACAATCTGGGGGCAGTAAGCGTGGATTCTTGCTACAATACGCGGCTTTACGGGGGACTACCCTGTGGGCCGATCTCAAACCCAGGGATAGAGGCGCTCCTGGCGGTGGCACAGCCAACAGATACCTCTTATCTTTACTTCTTGACAGGAGACGATGGTTTGATGTATTATAGTTATACAGAGGATGAGCATCTCCAGAATGCGGCCGTCCATTGCCAAGACCTCTGTTCAGTTTCGTTATGAGTAAACGCAAGAAAATAGATTTGAAGCATTTTCAGGGGGCGCTTCCGTATGTGGCGGTAGCGGTGCTGACTTTGGGGCTAGTGGCTCTGGGGTCGGTAGATAAGCAAAATGCCGACATTAACCTGAGTTTGGATAGTTTTGCGGCTAATGGCTACGACGTCTCGGTGGATCAGATGTCTGAGCTATACATGGTGGCGGATCTTTCTGATGCCTTAGGGCTGGCTAGCGCGGCGGATGTGGCCTCTAATTACGTGGTGACGACCACAATGTATGATTCGGGGCAAACGGCCTCCGGAAAGCTGGAAAAACCGTCTCTGACTAGCGTGGACGCTTCGCGCGGGGTAATTGAACACATCCTGACGGATGGGGAGAGTTTGGACACTTTGGCGGCGAGATACGGAGTATCGACAGATCAGATTCGCTGGTCTAACGGGCTAAAAACTAACGATGTGGCAGTGGGGACGACGCTTTATATTCCGAGTACATCGGGGATTGTTTATACGGTAAAGGCCGGAGATACGATCGAATCGATTGCTTCAAAATATGGCTCTAATACTTCTGAAATTATTGCGATGAACGACCTTGAAATGTCGGGGATTTCAGAGGGGATGCGAGTGGTGATTAAGGACGGTTCTTTGCCGGAAACGGAGCGGCCGGAATACGTGGCGCCGCGACCAACTTATACTGCGCCTACGACTACCGTGGCGACGACTACCTATACCTATACTTATTTGGGTAGCACTTCGGAGCGGCAAAATATTGAGGTAGTAGGGTATTTCTATGGCCTAGGTGGTCCGTATGGAGCTGGCCAGTGTACGCAGTGGGCTTGGTATAAACGTCAGGATCTGCCGTCTATGCTAGGTAACGCAAATTCCTGGGCCTATACAGCGGCAGCGGCTGGCTATGTAGTGAACCGCACACCAGCACCAGGAGCGATTTTCCAGACCTCTTCTGGTTGGGCGGGGCATGTGGGGTATGTGGAAAGCGTCAATTCTGATGGTTCGATTGTGGTGTCTGAGATGAACTATGGTATTCCTTACCGGGTGATTCGTTCGACTATCCCAGCTTCGGCTGTGGGGAATTTCAACTATATCCACTAAAAAATTTGTGATTTTTGTGAAAAAAGTCTTGACAATATAACGTTTATGCTTTATGATAGATTTAAGCTGGTACGCTTCACAGGGGTTCCACTGATTTCTTAGTGGAGTGTGGAGACTTACATTAAAAACAAACAGCGGATTAAAACAAACCAATGTGCCCCACGGGTGGGCGCGCATCAGCGCGGGAAAGACCATTGCAAAATGGTCTTTTTCATTATATAATAAGATTATGTTTGTCGATACCGCAAAAGTGAGTTTGAAGGCTGGTAAGGGTGGCGATGGAGCTGTTTCCTTTCGGCATGAGATTTACATCCCAAAAGGCGGGCCAGACGGGGGTGATGGTGGACGCGGCGGGAGTATTATTTTTCGAGCGGATCGCAACACTAATACCTTGGTGGACTTTCGGTTTACGCCGATTTTGACGGCAGAAAATGGCAAAAACGGGGCGGGGCAGCGAGCAGCGGGCCGAAGCGGCCGTGATTTGATTGTTGATGTGCCGGTAGGGACAATCGTGAAAAAAGATGGGGAGATTATCGCGGATTTGACTAAGGATGGCCAAGAAGCCGTGATCGCTCGCGGTGGTGCGGGCGGGTTTGGTAATGCGCATTTTAAGTCCAGCACGAGGCAGACGCCAGTGGTAGCAGAGGTGGGGGAGCCGGGTGAGGAGTTTGAGGCCGAGCTAGAGCTGAAGTCTATGGCCGATGTGGGGCTAGTGGGGCTGCCGAACGCCGGCAAATCTACGTTCTTGTCGGTAGTCTCCAATGCAAAACCAGAGATTGCTGATTATGCTTTTACTACTATTACACCAAACCTAGGTGTAGCGACGATTGACGGGCGGGATTTGCTGATTGCTGATATTCCGGGACTAATCGAAGGGGCGAGCGAGGGAAAGGGGCTGGGGCACGCGTTTCTCCGGCATGTGGACCGGACGGCGGTACTGCTGCATCTAGTTGATGTCTATAATGACGATGCGGGGGAGGCCTATGCGACGATCCGGAGAGAATTAGAAAAATATTCCGATTTAGCTACGCGTCCGGAAGTGGTAGCATTGACAAAATGCGAAGGGGTGGATCCAGAGATTGTTGAGATGCAAATGGCGGCCATTCTGGCGAAAAATCCGGAGGCTCAAGTTTTTGCGATTTCTTCTAGCGCGCACCAGGGCTTGGACATCTTGCTGAGAGAATTGAAAGATAAAGTCGAGAATAAGAAAGAAACCATTAAAGAAGTGGAAATCAAAGAAGAATTACCGACCATAAAACTAAATGATGATTTGCTGAAGGATACTTGGAAAGTGGAGAAGGTGGATGACAAGTTCGTGGTGACGGGGGAGAAGATTGAAAAGTTTGCCCGGCGGACGGATCTCAATAATTACGCATCGGTGAACCGCTTGCGGGATATTATGAAAAAATTTGGTATCCGCGGGGAGCTGACTTCTATGGGGGCGAAACCGGATTCGATTATCTCTATCGCAGGTAAAGAATTTACCTTAGTGGAGGATTATGATTAAGTTCACCATAATCACACTGTTCCCAGAGGCGGTGGAGCCGTATTTGAAGACCTCGATGATGTGGAAGGCTACGGAAAAGGGGCTAGCGGAGTTTGAACTAGTGAATTTGCGGGATTTTGGGTTGGGGCCGCATAAGTCGGTGGATGATACGCCGTATGGAGGAGGGGATGGGATGTTGCTTCGGTGTGAGCCGGTGTTCGCGGCGGTTGAAAGCGTGAAGGCTAAAGATCCAGACGCCAAAGTTATTTTGCCGACCCCCGTAGGAGAAATTTGGAACCAAAAGTTGGTAAGAGAGTTTGCATTTCGTTCGGGGTCGCGTCCGGCCGGCCCGTCGCCACGGGCGGCCGGCGCTAATTCTCGCGCTGCCGCGCTCCGCAATCCCCCGAACCAAAACGCAAACTCTCACTACATTATCCTTTGTCCTCACTACGAGGGGTACGACGAGCGGATTTTGTCGATTGTGGACTATTCAATTTCGCTGGGGAAGTATGTGCTGACTGGGGGAGAATTGCCGGCTTTGATTATCATTGACAGCGTGGTACGGTTAATTCCAGGAGTACTCGGGGGTGAAAAATCGGCGGAGATTGAGAGTTTTTCGGACGGGGACAATCTGGAATATCCGCAATATACGCGCCCAGAGGATTTCCGGGGGATGAAAGTGCCGGAAGTGCTGCTTTCGGGTAACCACGGCGAAATCGCCAAGTGGCGCGAAGAACATTCGGGGCAGGCATGAGTTGGCCCGGTGCGGTAGAGGATTTGACTGGGGTGGGGCCAAAAACGGCGGAGATTTTGCGAAAATTTGGCATCAAAACCGCGAAAGATATGTTTTACAATTTGCCGCGGGATTACGAAAATTACGCGGCACCGACTTCAATTTCCGAAATGCGCCCTGGCAAGGTGGTGATTAGAGGTAAAATTGAGAATTTGTCTACTCGGCGGGCGAAACGGCGAAATTTGTCGGTGACGGAAGGGGTGATCAGGGACAAAACAGGGGCGGTGAAGGTGGTTTGGTTCAATCAAAGTTACCGCTTGAAACAGTTTTCGCCAGAGAAGGAATACTTTTTCACGGGAAATTTTGAGTTCAAAAATGGCCGTTATAGCCTAATTTCGCCCTCAGCGGCCGAAGTAGCCGATATTGACCCCCGCGTGGGCCTAAGCCCCATCTATGTGGCGCACGGGGCACTGAAGTCGTCCGATTTTCGGCGAATTATGGCCAAATCGCGAGATAAGTTTATTGGGGTACCAGATCTTTTGCCTTCGGTACGGCCAGGGACGAGGCGCGAGGCGCTATTTCAGACACATTTTCCCAGTTCCGTCAAATCAACTGAGGGGGCGCGTAAATATTTGGCTTACGAGGAGCTGTTTGAACTGATTTTAGCGGCAAAATTGAATAAACGCGAAAATCAGAAGTTAAAATCCGTAGAAATCCCCTTTGATCTCGTCAAAATCAAAGAGTTTTTGGCAAAGCTGCCGTTTGAACTGACAGCAGCACAGAAGAAGGCGTCTTGGGAGATTTTTCAAGACATGGAGAAACCTAAACCGATGAACCGGCTGTTGCAGGGGGATGTGGGGTCGGGCAAAACGATGGTGGCAGCGATGGGCGCCTACGAGGCGGTGTTAGGTGGACAACAGGTGGCGCTGCTGGCCCCGACGGCTATTTTGGCTGCGCAGCATTACGAGGGGTTAGCGAAATTATTGGAACCTTTAGGGGTGAGGGTGGCTCTCCTGATCGGGGCGACAAAAAAGAAGTCCGAGTTGAAGAAGCAAATTCGTAACGGCGAATGGGACTTGGTGATTGGGACACATGCGCTTTTGACGGACGACACAGAGTTTGCCGAGCTGGGGCTGGTGATAATTGATGAGCAACACCGCTTCGGGGTGGAACAGAGGCAAAAATTGATGCTGAAGTCGCCGGACAGGAAAGCCCCGCACCTCTTGGCCATGACGGCCACCCCGATCCCGCGTTCGCTGCAGTTAACGGTATTTGGCGATTTGGACGTGTCGGTTTTGAATCAGATGCCAAAGGGGCGGCAACCGATAAAAACTCGGATTTTGCGAGAAATTGAGCTAAGGGAGGCATTATATCCGCGGATTGTAGACACGGTGGCGGCGGGCAACCAGGTTTATTGGATTTGTAAAGCGATTGATGATGACCCGCGTACTGAAACCACCTCTGTAAAATCGCGGCACGCGAAGCTACAGAGAATGTTCCCAAATCTAAAAATTGAATTTTTGCACGGACGGATGAAGCCAGCAGAGAAAGATGAGATCATGGGACGGTTCGCCAGAGGTGAAACCGAGATTTTGGTTTCGACCACGGTGGTAGAGGTAGGCGTAGACGTACCAAATGCGACCCTGATGATTATTGAGAACGCCGAGAGCTATGGTTTAGCACAATTACATCAATTGCGGGGTAGGGTAGGGCGAGGAAGCGTGGCCTCGGAGTGTTTTTTGCTGACTTCGGGGGAAATGCGACCGTCACGACGGCTGTTGGAGCTAGAGAAATCTTGTAACGGTTTTCATCTAAGTCGGAGGCCAAGCGGTCTTAGGAAG
>JAZRAP010000021.1:0-4050 GCA_045634665.1 Candidatus Nanosyncoccus sp. | reverse complement strand
TAAAATGCAAAAATACTACGACGGCTTCGCCATCATGATGTTATAATAACCCTATGATCTGCGCCACCCATTATTCCTCACCCCTCGGCGATATTCTACTCGCCGCCAAAAATGATAAACTCATCGGCCTTTGGATCAAAGGGCAAAAATACTATCTTGCAAATCTCAAAGAAGAAGTCACCAAAAACAATAACTCTCCAGTCCTAATCCAAACCAAAGATTGGCTAGATCGTTATTTTAATGGCAAAAAACCAGAACCAGCAGAACTCCCCCTTGCTCCCATTGGCAGCGATTTTCGCCAACAAGTCTGGCAAATTTTAAAAACTATTCCTTATGGCGAAACCACCACCTACAAGCAAATCGCCACTCAAATTGCCAAACAAAGGGGAATTAAACAAATGTCCGCCCAGGCCGTCGGTGGCGCCGTCGGGCATAATCCTATTTCCATTATCATTCCTTGCCATCGCGTCCTCGGCTCAGACGGTTCTCTTACCGGTTACGCCGGCGGGTCAGATAAAAAGACCTTTCTCCTCAATCACGAGCGCGCATGCTATAATAAAACTATAGCAGGAGGAAAATGCCCGATCATCACGAACTAAACGCCAACAATTGGCAAGACGACCCCAGAGTCGGTAAATGGCTCACTGCTTTTGATAAATCAACTCCCCAGCCAGATCCTCTAGACCCAGACCAAATTATCTTAGCCGGCTCAGAGGCCGACATCCCCGAAGATTTACCGGACGACACTTTCCGGCGGGCTTTTGCTCGCACTTTGCGCCACGCCGTCGCCACGGACGAGGAGGGCCAGCCGCACTTCTTCAAGCCCCAGACTTTTCTCCAAAACACTCATCGCCGCGTTTTTTATTCTAGAGTTCGTCACCAAGATTTTGCCTCCGGCTTAACCCACATTGTTCAGGCCAAAAATCTCTCGGCAAATCATGAAAATCCCGCCATCCAACAAGCTGCCCGAACGGCCATAGATGAATATTTAGATCCAGAACTTCTCGCCGGCAACTTTAGCCTCAACTCCGAACTGATCGAAATCTACGCTTTGCTTAGCCCTGAAGCCAGGCAAGACCAAATGCTCAATCAATGTTTAATTGATGCCGACCGTCGCCGAGAAGAACTCATCGAGCGGCGTGAACAAGCGGTCTACCAGCACGCCGAGGACGAATATCTAGAACAAAAAGAACGCGAACGCGAGGATTATGATCGCGCAGAGGCGCTTCGACTTCTTCAATACGCACCTAGCGACACGCCAGTCGCCAAAGTCCGTGACCTCCTTAAAAAATCTCCCAATCGCGTCGCCTTTGAACGCATCAACGCCTTAAAATTATGGCGAGATTTTATCAAAGAAAACATCCCAGATGCCAACTTAGCAGAGGGCGTCCGCAGTTTCCAGCCCGAACCTCCCGCACCAAATCGCCCCGACCTCCCGCCTAGCGATACCTACTCCGTGATCGCTTTCAACTATAACGGTCATCGTTGCATGATTGCTGAATGTTGTAACGATCAAAGTCAATCTTCTGCCGCCATGAAAATCTGGCGCGGGGAACTAAACGACCCAGACGGCTGGGAACAAGCCTTTACTCAAACCAAAAGAGACGCCGCTAAGCAAGATTTATGCAAAGACATCCGCCATGCCAATCTCGCCGCCGAAGTGGAATCCCGCAAAACCGACAATTACCAACACATTGTCGAATCCGAAGACAGGCTATTCCAAATCGCTTTTCATTATTTTGAAACTGGGGAGCCGCCTCGCAACGACGAAGCCACCTCTACCAAACTGAACGAATTTATCGGCCCCCAGTTCCGTCGCCCCAACCCTGCCGCATAATTAAATAAAAATAAGCATAAAAACTCTTGCAATTCCACATATAGTGTCGTATACTAGATATCAGACACCAAATATAGCGTCCAGCACCTAAATACATAAAAATTGAACAGCAGAAGGAGGTAACAAATGTTCAAACGTATTGTCAAAAGAGACGGCAAGATCGTCAAATTCAACCCCGATAAAATCACCGAGGCTATCACTAAAGCTGGCCTCGCTACCGAGGAATTCAAGGCCGATCGCGCCAAAGCTCTCACCGAAAAGGTCTTAAAACGCGCCGACGAAAAAATCACCGCTCGCACCCCCAACGTCGAGCAAATTCAAGACATCGTCGAAGAAGTCTTAATGGAATCCAGTTTCAAGCGTACTGCTAGAGCCTACATCCGCTACCGCCAAGAGCGTTCTCGTATCCGCGATGCCAAATCTGATCTCATGATGATTTACCGCACTATTAGCCACGCCGACGCCTCCGAAGATTCCGACGTCAAACGCTCCAACGCCAACGTCGACGGCGATTCTGCTATGGGCAAAATGCTCCAATTCGGTGCCGAAGGCTCCAAAGTCTTCGCCAAAACCCTCCTCCTCCGTCCCGACATCGCCACCGCCCACGACAATGGCGACATCCATATTCACGATCTCGATTTCTACGCTACCGGCACCCTCACTTGCTGCCAATCTGACCCCTTTGTACTTTTCGAAAATGGCGGTTTTAACACTGGTCACGGACATCTCCGTACTCCTAAATCCATCGGCTCTTACGCAGCTCTTGCCGCCATCCTCCTTCAGGCTAACCAAAACGAACAACACGGCGGTCAGTCCATTCCGAATTTTGACTATGCTTTGGCCCCTGGCGTTGACAAATCTTTCCGCAAAGCTTTAGCCAAAAACCTCGCCAAATACAATGAGTTCACCGGCAAAAAGCTAGACCTCAAAGTCAAAGATGACATTCAGTTTGGCGATGACGATAAACTGAAAAAAGCCAAATGGCCGGAAAGCGTTATCAAGGCCTCGAACGAAGACGTCGAACGCGAGACTCTTCAGGCTATGGAGGGTTTCGTGCACAACCTCAATACCATGCACTCTCGTGCCGGTGCCCAGGTTCCGTTCACATCCATCAACTTCGGTACTGACACCACTCCTTCTGGCCGCCTCGTTTCCAAATACCTCCTAGAAGCCACCGAAAATGGCCTCGGCAAAGGCGAAACTCCAATTTTCCCGATTAGTATTTTCAAGGTTAAGGAAGGTATCAACTACAATCCCGAAGATCCCAATTACGACCTCTTCAAAAAGTCTATGCAAGTTTCCGCCAAGCGTCTCTTCCCAAATTTTTGCTTTATCGATGCTCCGTATAATCTCAAATACTACAGAAAAGGCGACTATCGCACCGAAATCGCCACCATGGGCTGCCGCACTCGCGTTTTTGCTTCTATCTTCCCAGAATCAGACGGCATTGTTACCGGCCGCGGCAACTGCTCCTTTACCACGGTTAACCTCGTCCGCATCGGCATCCACCATGGCATCTGCCTTGGCGAAAGAAAAGAAGCCGACTGGAACGGTTTTTACAAAGAATTAGACGAAAAAATGGATCTCGTAAAAGACGAGCTCCTAGAACGCTTTGAATTCCAGGCCAACCAACACGTCCGCAACTTCCCGTTCCTCATGGGTCAGGGCAACTGGTTCGGTTCCGAAAAACTCGGCCCCAACGACACTTTGAGAGACGTCATTAAACACGGCACTTTATCTATCGGCTTCATCGGTCTCGCTGAAACTTTGGTCGCCATGGTCGGCAAACACCACGGCGAAGACGAAGACGCCAGGGAACTAGGTCTCGACATCATCACCCACATGCGCGAAAAATGCGATGAATATAGCAAAAAATATAAACTCAACTTTTCTCTCCTCGCCACTCCCGCTGAGGGCATCGCTGGCCGCTTTACCAAAATCGACAAACGAGAATATGGCGTCATCCCAGGCGTCACCGATCGTGATTTCTACACCAACTCCTTCCACGTGCCAGTCTACTACCCCATCTCTGCTTTCGAAAAAATCGAGATCGAAGGCCCTTACCACAATCTTTGCAATGCCGGCCACATCACCTACATCGAACTAGACGGTGATCCTTCTCAAAATATTGCCGCTTTTGAATCTGTCATTCGCAAAATGCATGATGAAGGTATCGGTTACGGCTCGGTCAACCACCCCGTCGACCGCGACCC
>JAZRAP010000020.1:0-4206 GCA_045634665.1 Candidatus Nanosyncoccus sp. | reverse complement strand
TGGGGATGAGATCGCACATGGAAAAGAAGTCGATGATGTTTATCATGAAGTTTTTGATTTTTTGGACAAAAACTGACCAGCCGTGAACATACCACCACAAAAACATTTCAGCGATTGCCATGTTTTTATTATAACACTTATGCTATAATTATGGTATGGATGAGAGTGAAATTCAGCAAAAGCGACGAGAAAATGAGGAACGAGCGACGGCGGAGCGGGCGCGGATTTTGGGTTTGCCGTATTTGGATACTAGGGATTTTGAAAATGAAATAGGATTGGTGCCGGGACTTCTAGAAATAGAGCAGATGCATCGGGATTTTATAATTCCCTTGCAGCGGGGGGGAGGAGAAGAACATTTTCAGTTTATGGTGACCAGTCAAACGCCGCGGTCGGTGATTGAACAAATGCGACAAAAATACACAGATGAAGGTGAGCGAGCGGATTTCTTTCTGATTTCGAATTCGGCGTATAAAGTTTTTATGTTGCGTTATGATCCGCCGAAAGAAATTCATTATGATGATATTAAGATTGCGGGTGAGGGGGATTCAGAGACGATTGCGAGCGTGTCGCGAACTTTGAATATGGTGTCGACGGAGCGAGTGTTTGACTTTTTGATTGAGCAGGCGGATAAATTGGGGGCGAGCGATATTCATATTGAAAATATGCGACGAGAAATTCGGATTCGGATGCGGGTAGATGGGATTTTGCATCCGGTGGCAAATATTGATCGAGACCGGTACCGGATTTTTATGGGGGAATTGTCATCACGAGCGAATGTTTCGATGGCTTCGAGCAAGCCGCAGTCCGGACATATGCAAAAAGATATTACGCGGGATGGGGCGACGCATCTTTTGAATATTCGTGTGGAAACGATCCCGACGATGTATGGGCAGGATGCGGTGCTCCGGTTGTTTAATTTTGATGAGACTTTGCTGAATTTGGATCTTCTGGGCTTGTCGGAGGAGGAGCGCGCGGAAATTAATGAAGTGATTTCGCATCCGCGAGGTTTGGTGTTGATGGTAGGGCCGACTGGTTCTGGTAAGTCGACAACTTTGTATTCGATTTTGAACGCTTTGAATACGTCGGATCGGAAAATTATTACTTTGGAGGATCCGATTGAATATGGGATTACGGGAATTTCGCAGATTCCGATTCATACGGGCGATGGAGGATCGTTCGCAGAGGGGCTTCGTTCGGTGCTACGGTTAGACCCGGATGTGGTGATGGTGGGGGAGATTCGGGATGGTGATACGGCGAAAACAGCGATTCAGGCTTCGATTACGGGGCATTTGGTGCTATCATCTTTCCATGCGAATTCGACTTCGGCGGCGTTTTCGCGGATGATTGACTTGATCGGGGTAAATCCGATTTTCTCATCGTCGATACGGCTGGTGGTGGCGCAGAGGTTGGTGCGGAAATTGTCGCCGACGAAACGAGAGCGGGCGGCAACGGAAGCGGAAGCTAAGTATGTGCGGGAAGTTTTGGAGGGAGTGGCGGCTGAGAAGTTGGAGGGGGTGAATTTGGATGAGATTAAGTTGTGGGATCCGGTGGTGACGGAAGGAGATCCGTTTGGTTATTCAGGGCGAACGGTGATCATGGAGCAGCTTGTCGTGTCGGACGATATTCAGGCGTTTATCCGAGGAGATGTGGCGGATGTGAATACGGATGCGATTGAAAAAGTGGCAAAAGAAAACGGGATGCTGACTTTGGAACAGAAGGGAGTGTTGATGGCGCTCAAGGGCGAAACAACTTTGGAAGAAGTGGCGCGTGTGATATAATAGGTGTTATTATGAGTGAAAAAGTTGTTTCAGATTACAATGGCTATGATTATAAAACGGAGTTTTGGGAAAAGACTGATCGAGAATATGAAGATCAGGCGGACCGAATGGCGATCCGGAAACTTTTGCCGAAGCGGATGGAAAAGTTTGCTGATATTGGCGGAGGCTACGGGCGTCTCGCTAATGAGTATTTGAAACGAGCGCGGAAGATATACATTTTTGATTATTCAAAGTCGGAATTGAAGCAGGCAAAAGAAATTTACGGTGACAAAATTGAGACAAAGTCGGGGGATATTTATAAGTTGCCGTTTAAGGATAATGAGCTGGATGGACTAATGATGGTGCGGGTGACGCATCATTTGAAACATATGGATAAAGCGATGAAAGAGCTTTACAGGGTACTAAAGCCGGGCGGGGTAGCGGTGATTGAAGTGGCGAATAAGCGAACTTTGCCGAAAATGGCGCGATTTGTGACGGGGCGTTCAAAAGTAAATCCGTTTGACCGAAAGGTAGCGAATTACAAAGAAATTTCGAAAGATGGTTTTTATAATTACCATCCAAAGTATGTGGAAAGGATTTTTGAGAAAACTGGTTTTAGGTGTGAAAAAGTTTTGTCGGTGTCTAATTTTCGGAGTAAAGGTTTGAAAAAGGTGTTTGGGACGAAGAATTTGGTAAAAATGGAAGATAAGGCACAGAAAATATTGGCGGGGGTAAGATTTGCGCCGTCGATTTATTATAAGTTGCGGAAACCTGAAGATTAGGTTATAATATAATAGTGGGGCCGTCGACTAGAAGTCGTCGGCACCCATTGCTCGTTAATAAATCTAAAACGAGTTTTAGATTTATTCCCTCGCTCGGGGCCGTCGTTCAACGGATAGGACATATCCCCTCTAAGGATACAATGCTGGTTCGATTCCAGCCGGCCTCGCCATCAAAATCGCCAGTTTTGGCGTTTTTTTGATGGGTTATTCTTCGTCTGAGAGGACTCGTAAGTGGGATTCGTCGAGTTGGATGGGGTCTACTGCTGAGGGGGAGTCCATCATGAGATCAACGCCGGAGCCGTTTTTGGGGAAGGCGACGATGTCGCGAATGTTGTCTTGGTTTTCTAAGACCATGAAAATGCGGTCAAGACCGGGAGCACAACCAGCGTGCGGGGGAGCACCAAATTTGAAGGCGTTTAGCATACCTTTGAAACGAGCCTCGACGTAGTCGTTATTGTAGCCTAAAATGTTGAAGGCTTTATACATAATATCGGGGTTGTAATTGCGGACGGCGCCGGAGCAAACTTCGTAGCCGTTCATGACCATGTCATATTGGTCGGCTTTGATGGCGAGTTTATCTTCGTCGGTTTTGGCATCTTCTAATGCTTTTAAGCCGCCTTTTGGCATACTAAACGGATTATGACCGAAGTCTAATTTTTTGGTTTTTTCGTCCCATTCGTAAAAGGGAAAATCAATAACCCAACAGTAGGAAACTTGGTCAGGATTTTTGAGGTGGAAATGATCGGCAAAGCTAATGCGGAGGACGCCGAGGACTTTGTTGACTTTGGCTTTGACATCAGCGCCGAAGAAGACGGCGTCACCAGTTTTGGCTTTGGTCTTAGTTTGGACGGCGGCGATTTCCTGTTCGGACATGAATTTGAGGATGGGAGATTTGGGGCCTTCTTCGGTATATAATATATAGGCGAGGCCGCCAGCGCCTTCTTTTTTGGCTTGGTCGGTAAACTCGTCAATTTCGCGACGAGTGAGGCTGGCGCCGTTTTCGACTTTAAGGGCTTTGACGCATTCAGTTTGGAAAACTTTGAAATCGGTATTTTGGAAAACGTCGGTGAGGTCGATTAATTCCATACCGTAACGGAGGTCGGGTTTGTCGGTGCCGTAGGTGTTTAAGCAAAACTCGTAAGGCAAACGGGGGATTGGGCTGTTTTTCGGAATATATTTTTGGGCTGGTTCGGAACTGATGACGAGTTTTTTGCTAGCGAATTTAGTAGCGAGGTCGATAAAGAGAGGCTCGATCTCTTGGCGGACGGTTTCGCCGTCTTCGACAAAGGACATTTCCATATCTAGTTGGTAGAAATCACCGTAGAGCCGGTCGGCGCGGGGGTCTTCATCGCGGAAACAAGGAGCGATTTGGAAATATTTGTCGACACCGCCGACCATGAGGAGTTGTTTGAATTGTTGCGGGGCTTGGGGTAGAGCGTAAAATTTGCCGGGATGTAATCTGGATGGGACGAGGAAATCTCGCGCACCTTCGGGGGAAGAATTGGCCAAGATGGGAGTGGAGATTTCGGTGAAGTCGCGGTCATACATGTAGTTGCGAATAAAACGATAGTATTCGGAGCGACGTTTTAAGAGATTTTGCATAGAGGGGCGACGAAGATCGAGATAGCGATATTTAAGTCTTAGTTCCTCGGAGGACTTTTCGCCAT
>JAZRAP010000019.1:0-9350 GCA_045634665.1 Candidatus Nanosyncoccus sp. | reverse complement strand
AAAACGCTAGATTGCTCGGCCCCGCCGCCGTAAAGGCCGGGAACAATTGTCCCACAATCCCCACTGGCCCTGCCACCGAATCACCCACCGACTCAATCGCCTCTTGACCGCTTTCGCGCGCATTTTCATCAAAACTAAATTGTTGCGCTACGCCAGAAATCAAATTTCCCAGCATTATCCCTACCCCCTTAAACGTCTCACCGGTCAGCTGCGCCGTCAACCCTGCCCCCACTAACGGTGCCGACCACGTCGAATATGACAAAGATTGCGTCGAAGCCATCGTTACGCCCAGCAAATAATCCGCATCGGCCGTATTTAGCGTCACTTTTACGTCAAATTTTACTTCGCCCTCACCAGTCTCTAGGCATGGACAAGGTTCCTGATAACAATCTGGTTGGTCTAGACAAGTCTCTTCCGTGCGTTGCACCGTATAGGTCACTTCCTCTCCCGCATGGGCTTGATTATATGCGTTAATCTCGCTAGTCTTCCAAACCTCTTGACCGTCCACCGCTACCAAGAAATCACCATCCTGCAATCCTGCTTGCGCTGCCGGTGAGCCTTCCGCCACTGTCGTTATCTGCACCGGCACTGCGTCCACCCGCGTATCTGCTGGTATTGTAAACTGCCCTTCCAGAAATTCCGGCATCCCCGTCCATGCCAAAATCGTAAAAATCACAAACGCCGTCAACCAGTTCATCGCTACGCCAGCGAACAAAATCTTAGTCTTTGCCCAAAAACTCGCTGCTCCAAAAGTCCCTTTCCGAGTATCAGCGTCCGACTCTCCGTCCATCTGGCAGAACCCCCCAATCGGCAACCAGTTTAGGCTAAAAATCAATCCTTCCTGCGGTTTTTTCCAATCTTTACGCGGCAAGCGTTTCCATTTTTTAGTTTTGGGATCTTTTACCCAGGCAATAGCTCGGGGCGGAAAACAAATCCCAAATTCCAACACCCGCACGCCATTGCGCCTCGCTGCTATAAAATGTCCAAATTCGTGCAAAGTTACTAGCGTCATCAAGACGAGTAGCCCCACAATCACACCTATAAATATATCCATATACTATATTATAGCATTATTTTCCAAAACGCCGGTTACGTTTTTTGTATTCCGCTACGATTTTTGGAATATCTTCGCTAGTCATCTCCGGAAAATACTTCTTGATAAACATCAGCTCCGCATAAGCCGCTCGCCACAGCATAAAGCCCGAAGTCCGCTCCTCACCCGAAGTCCTGACCACCATATCTACATTTGGCACTTCCGGATGATATAAATGTCTACGGATCGTCTCCGGCGTAATTTCCTTTTCCACTTCACTAGCGATAGTTGCCGCGTCAGCAATTTCCTGTTCTCCGCCGTAGTTAAAGCAAAAACAAACCGTAATTCCGTCACATTCCGCCGTCATCTTCTCGGCCTTCTCAATCGTACTAGCTAACTTTGGCGGCACCCTATCCTTTGATCCTAATACTACCAACTTCCCATTTTTCCGCGCCATTTTTTCCGCCATCCGCATAATGTGTTTATCAGCCAATTTCATCAAATACGACACTTCCGCCGCGCTTCTATCCCAGTTTTCCGTGCTAAAAACGAAAAAACTAATATAAGGTATCTTCACTTTGATCGCCTCGTTCACCAGTTCCTCAATCACCTCTAGTCCCCTTTTGTGCCCCTCCAGGGTTGGCAACCCCCGCTCTTTAGCCCAGCGCCGGTTTCCGTCAGCAATAATTCCTAAATGCGTCAATTCCATATCTATATCTTCATAATTTCTTCGGACTTAGCTTTGAATTCGGCGTCGATTTTGTCGTTAAATTCTTTAGTCAAATCGTCAATTTCCTTTTCGGCTCGCTTCTTTGCGTCTTCGCCCAACTCTTCGGCGTTTTTGATGGCCTTGCGAGCATCCTCGCGCACGTTCCGTAGTGCTACCTTGGCATCTTCGACCTTGCCGGAAGCGGTTTTCACAATTTCTTTCCGTCGTTCTTCGGTCAAAGCCGGGATCGGCACTCGAATCACTCGCCCGTCGTCTGCCGGATTTAACCCTAAGGCTTGGTCGGCCCGAATTGCGTTGCTAATCGCCGCAATATTCGCCGGGTCAAAAGGTGTCACCACTAGCAATGTTGCATCTGCCGCCGTGATTGAAGCCACTTGATTCAAAGGCATCATCTGCCCATAAACCTCCACCTTAATCCCCGACAACATATCCGGATGCGCCCGCCCCGTCCGCACTTTTTTCATCTCATTTCGAAACCGCTCAACTGCTCCCTCCATCTTTTTGCGGTCTTCTGCTGTGTCAAACATAAAAACTCCTCATTAGTTAAAACCATTATATCACAAAAAAATTCGGCCCCGTAGAGCCGAATTGTTATTTTTCGATCTTGCCGTCTTCCGCCTTGGCTTTCTTCTCGGCCTCTTTGGCAGCTTTTTTAGCTTTGTTTTCGAGCGCAGCTTTCATCTTGGCTGCCTTCTCAGCCCGTGCCTTAAAGCGATCCACGCGACCTTCGGTATCGATAATCTTTTCTTCACCCGTAAAGAACGGATGCGAAGCCGAAGAAATCTGGATTTTTACTAGTGGATATTCCTTACCATCCTCCCACTTGATGGTATCGTCGCTTTTAGCCGTGGATTTAGTCAAAAATGCAAAACCCGCTGCCTCGTCAGAAAACACGACATCTCGATAATCTTTGGGGTGTAGCTCTTGTTTACTCATAATTATCACTCATTATATCAGAGATTGACTTTTTTGTAAAGGAGTGATATAATAGAATCATATATTAATTAACGAAACAGCTTTTGGGAGGTTTCCTAACTATATATTATATATAGTGCTAGTTCCCAGAGGCAAAGAGAAAGGAAATCTATGGCAGTAACTGTCGATATGAAGGCTCTTCTCGAGAACGGTGCCCATTTTGGTCACAAAACCAGCCGTTGGCACCCCAAGATGGCGCCTTACATCCATTCCAAGCGCCAAGAAGCGCATATTATCAACCTTGAAAAAACCGTCGAAGCCTTAGAGGCGGCTTTGCCCAAAATTACGGACATCGCCAAATCCGGCAAAAAAATCCTTTTCGTCGGCACTAAAAAGCAGATGAAAGACATCGTCAAAGAAGCCGCCGAATCGGTCGAAATGCCCTACGTCACGGTACGTTGGGTCGGTGGCACCTTGACCAACGTCAACACCGTCAACCGCCAAATCAAAAAACTCAAAGATTTGGAGCGCCGCATGACTTCTGGTGAACTAGAAAATCGCTATTCCAAGCTCGAAGTCCAGCGTTTCCAGGAAGAAATCGATCTTTTGAACGAGCGCTACGGTGGCATCAAGGATATGACCGAGCAGCCAGCCGCTCTCTTCGTAGTCGATGCCAACGAAGAGAAGAACGCCATCAAGGAGGCCAACATCTTAAACATTCCGGTCTTTGCAATGGTGGATACTAATGTTGACCCCACTCCGATTACGCACGTAATCCCGGCCAACGATGATTCAATTAAGGCTACCAAACTCATCCTCGATTACGTAATCGAGGCTATCAAACAAGGTAAAAAATAGGAGGCAAAATGGCAAAAGATAACGAAATTACAATCGAACAAATCAAAAAACTTAAAGAGTTGTCCGGTGTCGGCTTGACCGATGCCAAAAAAGCTTTGGTCGAAGCCAAGGGCGATTTTGATAAAGCTCTCGAAGCTATGCGCAAAAAAGGCCTCACCAAAGCCGAAAAGCGTGGCGACCGCGAAACTCGCGAAGGTCTCATTGACGCCTACATCCACGACGGTCGTCTCGGCGCTATCGTCGAAGTCAACTGCGAAACCAGTTTCGTGGCCAAGACCGATGAGTTTAAAACTCTAGTCCATCAAATCGCCATGCAGGTTGCCTCGATGAACCCGCTCTATGTGAGCGAAGAAGACATTCCTGAGGTGGATCGCAAGGCCAAGCTCAAAGAGCTCGAGACCAATTTCAAAGGTCCCGAAAACATGAAAGACCAAATCTTGGAAGGCCAAATGAAAAAAGCTTTCGCTGATAAGGTCTTGATGAACCAACCTTACATCTTGGATGACTCCAAAACCGTAGCCGACTTCATTAAGGAGTCCATTGCTAAAACCGGTGAAAACATCACCATCAAGCAATTTAAGAGATTGGAACTTGGGGTATCTGAGTAATACGCCAAAAATAAACCGGGATTCACTTCCGGTTTATTTTTCGAGCTAAGTTTCTTTTGCTAAACTTTTCTTTTCAAAGAAAAGTTTAAGCCAATCGGGCGCCCTCGCAGTTAGGTGCGCCCGATTTTTTGTAGGGTATGATTTTATCTATTTGCGTCGACGAGACTTTGCGCTTTCTTTGCGCTTGTCGCTCCGGATGATAAACATCACTCCAGCAATCGCCACCAAGCCAAAGATAATCAATCCGGTAATCAGATAATCAGTCTTAGAAATATTCATGCTTTCAGTCAATCCACCCGTGTTTGGCACTGGCGTCTCACCCGAATCGTAAGTTACTGTAAGGGTGAATTCATTCCCCATCTGCTCCCCATCTCGGTTGTAGGCTTTTAGTACTACCTTGTAATCGCCACTCTCCATACCGTATTCTGCGAATGGCAGTTCCACTCGGGTAGTCGGCGGCGTAATAGTAATCGGCGAAAACGGCACTTCTTTTCCGTTCGCGTCGTAAATATTCACTTCAACCTTCGCAATCGCGCCAGTCAGATCAGGGTCTTCCGAGCCATCATCCGCGTCGTATTGTACGTCCAAATAATAGCTACCATTTTCTTCCGTCACCTCAGCGTAAACCGGCAAGTAGAAAAACGCCACCGAATCCTCATCATAAACTCCATCCAAACCATCACCACGCAAAGTTACCAAATATTCACCATAACCATAATCGGAAGCGGCAATATAGATGTCTTTCGTTGCCGCCGCCGACCCCACTGGCACTAATGCTGCCGCCACTAGTAGCAACGCCCCGCACATTCCAATTATTTTATTTTTGATTTGTCTCATATTTTTGTCCTTCTCCTATTACTTTACAAAATGTATAATATATTCCTCTTCCCCATCATAGAAGTCCGTGTCGACCACGTCCAAAGTATAATATTGTACGTCTCCAGACAAATCAGTGTGTTTTAGGCTCGCAGTTAATGTTTTAACGTTTTGCCATTGCGCCGTGAATGACTGATCTGGGGTTACAATAACCTCGCCATTATTGATGCCCAAAATGTCTACGTTTGGCACATTATTGACTACCCGCACAGTGATCGTGTCCGTCACTGATGTGGTCGTCGCTTGAGTTTGCGGCGCCGGCATCAAAATCGCCACAGCAGTAATCGCTACTACCGTCAGCAGACCCAGAAAGCCGACTATTTTTTTGTGTGTTTTTTTCATACCCTACACCCGTTTTTATTTTTTAATGTTTTATGTTTTTATTTTGGCTTTGTAAAGTCGCTTTTCGGCTAAATAGCTAGCCGAGAACGGCGTTCTTTACGCTTCCTTACCCCAATTATAATGCCTACAATAATAATTGTCAATATAATTATGGTAATAATTATTGCTGCTGGCGAAATTAGAAATACCACTCGCTCGATCGTCTCGACAGTTTCCCCTGCTGACACCGTCCACGTCACCTTAAACAAACCAAAATCTGGAGTTTCCGTCCACTCGTCCTCTACTACACGCTCGGATTCCGGGATAATAGACGGCGTGCTAGAGCCAACGTTATCTGCCGTCTCGTAAGAGCTGAAACCGATGATTGGCTCCACTTTTAATTTGCCCCTGGCAAAGAAATCTACGTTGCCGGTGTTTTTAACTTTAGCCCTACCATAAAAGTTGTTATTTTTGACGCTTTCATCCGCAATAGTCCCTTGCCCAATTTCCATATCACGGATTTCCGCCGACAGCTGTACTTCCCCCTCCGAAGAGTGACCATAGACCACCATCCCAGCGCTAGCTTCGGTCCGGATCCCACTTGCATCCGTATCGTCAGACACCGTTTGCGCAAAAATCACCGCATATTGACCACCCGCCGGAATATTGTCCGGTGTCGTGATTTTGTATTCTACCACCAAAGTTTCTCCAGATGGGATTTTAAAAGTCGGATTTTCCACGTAATTCCCGTTCGCATCCTTGATCGTAATCCAGCGCGAAATCTGGGTAAAATTATTTTGGTTGTTAAAGCCTAATTTATAAAGATCATCTTCGCTGGAATAAATATACGAATATGGCGCAGCGTGCACCTCGATCTTCATCTCTCCGTCGCCGTCGTTAGTCACGTTCATCGTTCCATCGTATGTAGAGTTAGAAGCGATTGTCAAAGTTTTGCTAACCGGCGATAAAGTCAAACTCGTCTTTGGTGTGTCTTTTTGTTCCGGTTCGTCATCGGCATATGCGCTCAGCGCCCAAAATCCACAACCCAAAACAGCAATCATGCCCGCCAGCAATGTGTTAGTAATCCTCTGTCTCATTTACCTCCTTTATTTACTCCATTATATCACAAGTTTGAAATTATAAACATTAAATTTCCGAAATGTGGTATAATAATAACAGGTTCAAGCGCGCGTGGTGGAATTGGTAGACACGCTACCTTGAGGTGGTAGTGGCCACATTTACGGCTGTGCTGGTTCAAGTCCAGTCGCGCGCACCACGTTTTTTAGACAGACCTCTACGGGGTCTTATTTTTTGTCGCCTTGTTTACTGCCCAATCCGTCACGTCACTAAACCGATCAATCGCCGTCACTAGCCGCACGTCGTTGCCAAACGTCCGCACATTCTTATTATAATAATAAGTCAGACTCGGCCGATACAACCCAATCGCCGGCACATCCCTCACCCAATACTGCAAAAACGACTCGTATTTTTTAGTCCTCAGCTCAGAGTCCATCGTATCACGTGCCCCGAGGAGCAAATCATCCACCATCGCATTCTTGTAATTCGATAAATTCAATCCTGCGCTCGTTGCCTGTGAGGAATGATAATATGGCAACAAATCCGGATCCGCCCCTAGCTCAATCTCATAAACCAAAATATCGTAACTCCGTTTAGACACCACGTTATTGATAAATTCCTGATTTTCTTCGTAAACTGAGACATTGACCTCAAAACCTAGCGCCCCCAAATCTTCCGCCAGCACCTTTGTCACATTCGGCAAATAGCCCGAATTCACCGTCGCAATATCTAGATGCACCGTCTCTCCACCACTTAGCTCTGCAATTCGTGCTTTTGCCGCTTCGAAGTCTCGCTCTGGTAAAGTCGGATATTCCGAAATTTGAATTTGCGAATCCACCAACGGATAATCCAGAGCGACGACCTCTGACACTTCTGCCCGAATTTTTTCCAGATCCAAACCTTGTCGGATCGCCGTCCGCATTTCTAATTTGCTCACTGATTTATGTGCCACATTGAAAAACATAAATGCGCCCGAGTTCAGACTTGAACTTCGCTCGTTAAATTGGCTCGCTGCTATGCGCTCTGCATCCGCTCCCGAAAGCTCCGCCGTTGCCGTCACTGACCCAGCGTTCACCGCGCCAATCACGGCTTCTTTGTCATTATAGGTATGCACTGCAAAACTATTGAGCAGCGGTCGCCCTAGATAATAATTCGGATTTGCCGACAAATAAAACACCCGCTCATTCCCGGCCCCACCTGACTGCGTAGCATTAAAAGTGAATGCTCCCGAGGTCACCGGCGCGTTCGAAAAACTGTTTTCGATCAAATTCCTCGGGTCAGAGCTACCCAAAATGTGCTCTGGCACCACCGGAAAATTCAGAGCCGAAATAAAATCCGCATACGGTGCCGGCAAATTGAACACGATCGCTCCCTCTTCGTTTTCAGTCACCTTTACGTTAGCGAGATTAGCTCCATAAATCGTGCTCACTGCTGGATTTTTAATTAACTCCGTGGTAAAAATCACATCCTTGTTGGTAATCGGCTCGCCATCCGACCACTTCAAGCCCTCGCGCAACTTCATCGTCCAGGTCGCTCCGTTGTCCGTAGCTATAATCGACTCGGCCAGCTGGTTGCCGGGATGTCCCGAATAGTCAATCGTCGCAATCGTTGCAAACATCAGTTTGCTCAGCACCTTCTCACTATTCGTCGTCGCAAACAGCGGGTTCATCGAATTCACTTCGCCAATCGTTGCTTCTGTATAGGTCCCGCCCGAAACATAGACATTTTCCGCGTAAGAATCGCCAAACCAAAACGCCTGCGTCAATGCTAGCATGATCAAAGCCACGGTCAAAAGCCCCCACTCTAATACCAAAAGTCGCACATTCCGCACATGCGAAATCCGCTCCACCAAATTCTTCCGAATTCTTTCCCCACTTTTTACACCGGCTTGCACCGTTGCCCGCGTAAAATTCTTTGCTATTTTTTGCCCACGCTTTTTAAAAGAATTTGCCATATTATGCCGGAATGATTAATAATCCTAGAATTGACACCGTGAAAATCACCGAGGTGACAATCGTCGTGATAAATAATGATTTCTCAAGCCCCCGCCGCGTGGTATATAATTCGCTCGAACTGCCAAAGCCCGCTCCCAGCGATGCGCCCCTTTGCTGCAGTAAAATCAAAAGCACTGTCAAAATCGCCGTAACGAAAACTACAATTTCTAGAAAACTTCCGATATCCATAAAAATAACTCCTACTCCCTATTTTAGCATGCTTCGTCGCTTCAGTAAAGAGTGATACGTAATTGCAAACCGGTGTGCCTCCTCATCCACCCGTGCAATCAGCCGCGCGATATGGGAACTGTTCGGCAGAGGTGTCATTGTATTATTGAAAATAATTTTCACCCCAGACGACTTACTATGGTTACCAGACTTATCTCTGCCAATCACCGGTATATTAAACGGCTCCACCAGCGGCAGCACCGCTTTCACTTGTGTAGCCCCTCCATCCAAAATAATCAAATCCGGAAAATCCCATTCTTTATGTTTCAGGCGTCTAGCCAGCACTTCCTGCATACTTTTCAGATCGTCATTGGTCGAAGTACGGATTTTAAATTTCCGATACTCACTCCTCGCTGCCGTCCCATTGATAAACACCACCATGCTCCCCACCGCATCGCTACCTGACTGATGCGAAATGTCATATCCCTCAATCCGTCGTGGCGGTTCCTTTAGCCCCAACAATTCTTGCAACTCACGCAGAGCCTGATCCGACGAGATATCCAAAAACTCCTTGTCGCTAAATACAATTTTTCGTTTCAGCTCTTTTAACCCCTGCAACTGATCACGCGCTTCCGCCGCCAGCTCAAACCGCCCCGCCGCAGCCTCTGCTCTCATCGTTTTTTCTAAGTCCTTCAAAAGTTTTTCTCGGTCGCCCTCCAGATAGCGAATTAGCTTCCGCAAATTTCGCTTGTAATCTTTTGCGCTCATCC
>JAZRAP010000018.1:0-4915 GCA_045634665.1 Candidatus Nanosyncoccus sp. | reverse complement strand
GTGCCGGCATTGACGGCAAACGAAGAAGCGGATCTCGACCAGGCTTTGATTGATACGTATGCGAGAGCGGGGATTACTTCGGATCCGTTGACGCATCAGTCGACACCGCCGACGATTGCGAATTTGTATGATACGTTACTACATATGGGAGGCTCGGGTCCGCAGCTAGCGCAGAGACTGCGTAAATACACGACTGGGACGTTTGCGGGGATTTTCTCGCAGCAGAGTAATATTGAAATAAATAACCAGATGGTGGTGTTTAATATCCGGGATCTTGAAGATGAGCTGCGGCCGGTGGCGATGTATATCGTGCTGTCACATATTTGGAATATTGTGCGGGCAGAGCAAAAGAAGCGGCTGTTGATCGTGGATGAGGCGTGGCAATTGATGCAACACGAAGATTCGGCGAATTTCTTGTTCTCGCTGGCGAAACGGGCGCGGAAATACTATTTGGGTCTGACAACGATTACGCAGGACGTGGAAGACTTTATGGGTTCCAAGATGGGACGGGCGATTGTGGGGAACTCGTCGATGCAGCTACTTTTGAAACAATCGGTGTCGGCAGTGGATGTTCTGTCGGATGTGTTTAAGTTGACAGAAGAAGAAAAGCGGCGGCTATCGAATTTCCCGGTGGGGCAGGGTTTGTTCTTTGCTGGGCCGAACCATGTGCATATTCAAATTATTGCGTCGGAAACCGAAGAGGGGTTGATTACGACAAATCCGGGTGGTGTTAGTTAGGCTGGTACAGGTATTAGCTGGCACTCTTGTGTTTTGAGTGCTAGTGGAGTATAATAGGTTATATTATGGCTGGAAAACGTGACTATTACGAAGTTTTGGGGGTGTCAAAATCGGCATCGGATGATGAGATTAAAAAGGCTTATCGAAAGCTGGCAGTGAAATATCACCCAGATAAAAATCCGGGAGATAAAGAAGCCGAGGCGAGGTTTAAAGAGATAAATGAGGCGCATGATGTGCTTGCTGATAAACAAAAACGGGCGCGGTATGATCAGTTTGGCCATGCGGGAGTAGGGGGTGCGGGCGGAAATCCGTTCTCTGGGGGCGGAGCCGGAGGGCCGTTCGGCGGGTTTGACTTTAATGGGCAGACATTTAACTTTGATTTTGGCGGGGGCGGAGCGTTTGATGATATTTTGGGGAGTTTGTTTGGATTTGGTGGGCCGGGGTCGCGGAGGCCACGGAGAGGAGCGGATTATCAGACGTCAGTGACTTTGGATTTTGAAGAGGCGATTTTTGGGACGACGAAGAAAGTGTCGGTGAATGGGAAAGATTTGAAAGTGAAAATCCCGGCGGGAATTGACGATGGGATGAGCATACGTTTGCGCGGCAAAGGTGGGCCGGCGCCAGAGGGCGGTTCGGAGCCGGGAGATTTGTATGTAAGAGTGCGGGTGAAGTCGCATAAACATTTGACGCGAGAGGGAGCGATTATTTTGTCAGAAGAGAAGATTAGTATGGTGGATGCGGCACTGGGGTGCGAAATCGAAGTGGAGACGGTGGACGGCACTGTAACTATGAAAGTGCCGGCGGGAACGCAATCGGGAACGCCGTTTAAGCTGTCTGGACATGGAGTACCGTTTCGGAATGATGGTGATAGGGGGCCACATATTGTGACGGTGATTGTGGAAACGCCAAAGAATTTGTCGCGTAAACAGAAAGAGTTGCTGGAAGAATTTCGGAATGCAAAAAAGCGGGGATTGTTTAGATAATTTAAGTACTAAGCGGCTAGGCGCATTTCTACTAGTCCGGTGCTGGTGTTACGGACAATGAGATCTACGCCGTTGGAGGAGCGTTCGATTTTATGGGTAACCCAGCCAGATGAGTTTCGCACAACTAAAGTGTTTGATACTAGACTGCCCTCAATGTAGGATGATGACCCATCTGGGGCGCGATAGATGATACCGTTTGCTAGTAACATCTCTTGTAATTTACCCATTTTACCTCCACATTTAAAAAATAACTAAACTCAATTTTAGTTTACGACGGGTGATGCAAAAATGCAAGCATGACTGATTTATTTTTCTTAAATTTTGTGATATAATTGAGAGTGGAATATTATAATTTGATGTTTATTTGTTGCACCGCCGGTATAGAGAAAAATACTGGCAAAAACATTTAGAAAGGTTGATATGGAAATAGTAATTCCAATTATTGCCGCCGTAGTGGGCGTTTGTGCCGGTGCGGGCGGAATTTTTGCCTATAATAAGAGTAAAGAGAACGGGGGGAAAGATAAGGCTGACGATTTGGTACGAAAGGCGAAGAGAGAGGCACAGGATATTGTTTTGAATGCGAAAAAAGAGGCGGCGGCGGTGACGCAGAAGAACCAAAAGGAAGAGAATGAGCGCCGACGAGAGTGGAAGAAGACGGAGAATCGGTTGGCGGAACGAGAGACGACGCTGGATGCGAAGTTGGATCAGTTGGAGAGGAAGTCGGACAAGTTGAATAAGGAGACGCGCGAGATTGAAGATTTGAAAAATGAGATTAAGGATATTCGGACGAAACAGCACGAAAAGTTGGAGAAGATTGCGGGGCTCTCTAAGGCGGATGCGCGTGACAAATTGATGAAGATGACCGAGCATGATATTCGGCAAGATTTGGTGGGGTTGGTGGCGAAGGAACAACGAGAGATCCAGCACGACGTAGATGAGGCGGCGCAAGCGATGTTGCTGACGGCGATGGAGCGAATGTCTTCGGAAGTGACGGCGGATCGGACGGTGACGGCTTTGAAGTTGCCAGATGATGATATGAAGGGGCGGATTATTGGTAAAGAGGGGCGGAATATTCAGGCGCTCCAGCGGGCGACGGGTGTGGACGTGATGGTGGACGATACGCCGGGGATGGTGGTGCTATCTTCGTTTGATCCGATTCGGCGACAGGTGGCGCGGTATGCGTTGGAGCGATTGATGAAGGATGGACGGATTAATCCGGCGTCGATTGAGGCGGCGGTGGCGAAGGCTGAGAAGGAAATTGAAAAAGAAGTGGTGCGAGCAGGTGAAGATGCGGTGAGGGAAGTGGGGATTGTGGGGATCCCGCGGGAGTTGGTGCATCTTTTGGGTGAGTTGAAGTTCCGGACTTCGTATGGGCAAAATGTGCTTTTGCATTCGATTGAGATGGCGCATGTGGCAGGAATGATTGCGGAAGAAATTGGGGCAGACAAGCGGATTGCAAAAACGGCGGCTTTGATGCATGATATGGGCAAAGCGGTGACGCACAAAATTGAGGGGAAGCATGCGGACATTGGAGCGGAGCTAGCGAAGAAATATGGAATGCCGGATGAGGTAGTACATGCGATTGCAGCACATCACAATGATATTGAACCAACTACGCCGGAAGCGATTATCGTGAAGATTTGTGATGCGATGAGCGCTGCTCGTCCTGGGGCTCGAAATATTTCAGCGGAGAACTTTGCGGAGCGGATGAAGGATTTGGAGAATATTGCGACGTCGTTCCCGGGGATTGATAAAGCTTATGCGATTTCGGCAGGGCGAGAGATTCGGGTGATCGTGGAACCGAAGCAGATTGATGACCTTAGCGCGTTGAAGCTGGCGCGGGATATTGCGAATAAGATTGAGGCGACGATGAGCTATCCGGGGGTGATTAAGGTGAATGTGATACGCGAAACTCGTGCAGTGGAGTACGCGAAATAGTTTTTTAAAATGTAGGGCTGAACCATGAAAAACATTGTAGAGGTAAAAAAATTTAAGATGCAGTTTGGGCGAAAAACTGTAATCCGCGATCTTAACTTCGAGGTGCGAGAAGGGGAAATCCTTGGCTTTTTAGGTTCAAATGGGTCGGGCAAAACAACGACCGTGCGAACTTTGTTGGGGCTTTATCAGCCGACGAGTGGAGAGCTATTGATTGCCGGGAAGAAGTTTGATCCAGAAGACACCAGTGTGGTTGTGGGGTATTTACCGGAGGAGCGGGGGCTTTATCGGAAGGAATCAGTGATTGACACGATGGTGTATTTTGGCGAGCTGAAGGGTTTGCGGAATGCTAGAGAATGGTCGCTTAAATATCTGAAGCGAGTAGGACTTTTGGACAAAGCTGATGAGAGAGTAGAAAAATTGTCGGGTGGACAACAACAGAAAATACAGCTAGGGATTACGATTATGAATAATCCGAAGCTATTAATTTTGGATGAGCCAACGAAAGGATTTGACCCGGTAAACCGAAGACTTTTGATGGATATTATCGATGAAGAGCATAAGAAAGGTTGTGCGATTATTATGATTACGCACTATATGGACGAAGTGGAACGATTGTGTGATCGAGCGATTTTGTTGAAAGATGGTGTAGCTAGGGCTTATGGTGAAATCAAAGCGATTAGAAAAGAGTTTGGCGGAAAATCGCTAGACCAAATTTTTATCGATGTGTATGGGGAGGCAGAAAATGAATAAACCGGTTTTGAAAGTTACTAAATTTGAAATAATACGACAAATGAAGAAACCGTCGTTTTGGGTAGCGGTGTTGGCGATGCCGGTACTGATTGGTATAGGTTTAATTATTAGTGTGGTGGCGAGTGCGCCGCAGGAAGCGACGACAATAAGTGACGACACTAAGATTGCGATTACGGATGAGGCGGGGGTTATACCAAAAGATAATCCGTTTGCTCTGTATGCGACGAAGGATGAGGGGATCGAAGCGGTAAAGGGAAATCAAGTAGATTTATATTATTATATTCCGGCGGATTTTACGGAGACGAAGAAAGTGGAAGCTTATCGGATTCAAAATGGATTAGGATTGTTTGACCAGCAGACGGAGGTTTTGAAGGGGATTTTGGTGGGGTATGTTGAGAAGGAGGTAACGGATTTGGAAACTTTGGCGCTGACCGGAGGGTATGCAATAGAGGATATTAAATTTACTTCAGATGGGGAAATATCAAATGCAATGGGTAAGGCGATTG
>JAZRAP010000017.1:0-10450 GCA_045634665.1 Candidatus Nanosyncoccus sp. | reverse complement strand
GGATTGTCAGGAGTGCCTGGATTATCGGGAGTAGGTGTGATGGTAGGCATGCCGCCATAAAGATGGGTGTTGCTGCCGATTTGGTTGACGCCTTGTGTACATTGGACAGCGATGTTACCATCGGCGTCGTGCGAAATTTTGAAGACTGCCGAACCGATCCTGTCGCTATTGCCGTTCTCGTCAATTGTCCAGAAGAAATTCGTCGCCTGAGTACCATTTTCATAAGTGGTACATTCGACCAGCTCAACATTATCGTGAGTAGCAGGCTGGCTAGGATCGATCAAGCGCATGTAGGCATTCTGATATTCACCATTTAACGTAACACTTTCGGTGAAAGCGGCGTCCCAAATTTGGTCAACTTGTTTGATTAATTTGTCGTAATCTTCGTCGCTGAGGCTTTGGAGTTTGGCTTCGGTGTCTAGGATGCTAAGCCCCATAAACTCTTGCGAAACACCATATTTGGCTTTGACGGCGTCTGGGATATTGGCAAGATGGTCGGCGAGACTTTCAACTTGATTGCGATCAACTTCTTTCATGACGTCACACTCATCTTGGCCGACTACGCTGGCAACTTCAGCAGCGTTAGCAAAATCATATGGAGTGGCTTTGTTGGCAGACATAAATTCGCCGGTTTCGTAGTAGCCGTCTTTGATGCCATGGTGGGCTTCTTGGTTTTCGCCACTTTGATCTCCACTGGTGGCAGCGTGGTATTCATCGTAACTACCATATTCGCCTTCCTGTTCGATGGGGGGATCTTGGGATTGGTCTGATTGACTGGCCGCAACAAAGTTGCCGATAACTCCGCCGGTGGCCAAAGCTGCGGCGAGGGCAAGCGAAACGGCTCCAGCGACAAATTTACGGAAGCCAGGTTTTTGTTTGGCTTTTTCGATGCGTTCTTTAATGCGTTCAATGCGTGATTTTTCAGCTTCAGTGGAGTCGTCTTTGTCCTTGGTGGCGTTAATTTCGGCAGCTTTGGCAGCAGCTATTTCATCTGCTTTGGCTGCTTCAACTTCGGCAGCCTTAGCTGCTTCGACCTCGGCGGCCTTGGTAGCCTCGGTTTCGGCAGGCTTAGCGGCTTCGGTTTCTTGTTTCTCTCGGTTGACCATTTTTTGTTGAGCGTAGGTTATGATCGCGGCGGCTTGCTCAAGAGCGGCGTATTCTTCAGCGGTGAAAACTGGGTTTTCACGGGCTTGATCTTTTTGCTTCCACTCTTCGATCTCTTTGAGACGTTCGCGGTATTGTTCGGCGATTTTGGCATCGACAATGTCGAGAGTTTCATTTTCTGAGGCGGGCTCAGCTTCTTTGGTCGATTCGGGCTCCGCTTTGGTTGGTTCAGGTTCTTTGGCTGGCTCGGGCTCTTCTTTGACCGGTTCAGGTTGCTGGGCTGGTTGGGCCTCAGTCGTGGGCTGCGGTTCGGAGTTGATGATTTCTGGCTCAGTTACGGGGCCGGCCGTGGGGTTGACCTCGGCGGCATTCATGGTTTTTTCACCGCGAGCTTTCATGACCTCTTCTCGACTGAAAACTTCTGTACTGTCAACTAAATCAGCGTCATACATGGCTTTGCGATCGGCGTAAGACTCGCGAGCAGCATCGATGGCAGCGACGGAACGATTGAGCTGTTGTTCTTTGAGAGCGGCTGCATGCTCGGCGCTCATCTTGCCATCACGGACAGCTTGGTCTAATTTTTCGGTGAGCCGATCAAAGTTAGCCTCGATTCCAAGCTCTTCTTGGCCGAGCTCGGATTCGCGATAAGCCTGGGCTTCTGCGGCGGCCTTGGCGGCAGCTTCTTCTTTGGCTTTTGCGGCGAGGTATTGTTTTTCTTGTTCACTGATGTTTTTAAGGCGAGCACCGTATTCTTCGTTGCTTTCGCCTTTTTCGCGAGGGTAAAGGTCCATGTTGGTGTAAGTGCGTTTTTTGCCAGTAGCGCGATTGATGTCAGTCTGGCCGCGGAAGTGGTCATCGGCTAGGCTGTCCCATGGGTTATTGCCATATTCGTTGGGGTTTTGGAGTTGCTCTGGATTATTATTCGGCATTTTGACCTCCTAAGAAATTTGCTGCATAAGTTTTCATGGTGTCGGTGGTAATTTTCTCAATGTCGAGACCGATTTTGTTGAAAAACTCTTGATATGGTTGTTCGGAACCGGTGTCGTTGTCGAGCAGTTGATCGAGTTCGGCGCCTTGCTCGTCGGTGAGACTACCAAAAATCGCGGTGGCGATTTGGTCGTCGAGCTCGTGCATGCTCTTTTCTCTAAATGCGTTTAGCTCTTCAGCGCTATTGACTGAAAGAGGCTTGTTTTTGATGAGCTCATCGACGAAGCTGCCAAGAGTTTCTCGGTCGATGAGATAATTTCCACTTTCCATGGCAAAATATTTGTTTAATTATGTAGACCTTTCTGTTCTAAGTTTAGCATAAGCTTTGAGGGGCGTCAAATGTTTTTCTGGGTGTTTGGGGTGCCACTAAAAAACCGAACATAGTGTTCGGTTTTTTATCCTCGCGGTGCTTTTCTCAAGCGTAGGGTGTCTTTCATGGCATCGTGAATTAGGTGATGAGGTCTACGAGAAAGATTGTTAGCTCGTAGAACAGTTGAAAGTTCATAAGTTGAACCTGTTTTACATTGGCTGCTCCTTTGGTTAAAGTTGATATTAAAGTGCTCATCTTATATTTATTCTTCCTTTCTGGAAACTGTTTGTTTTTGTGGTTTTATTGCTGCGGATTATGTTATAATCCGAGAATTTTGGCGCCGATTTTACGGCTTTTGATGCGATCTATAGTTGTGCGATCGATTTCTTCTGGTGATATGTAAGTTCCTTCATCTCTATAGAATTCGTAGTTTGTTTTCATTTTGGCTAGTTTTCCTTGTTTATTTTTATGTTTTGTTGTTTTCTCCGATTCTCCTTGTTAGAATGTTTGTTTTGTTTTCTAACTTGTTTTCATTGTAGCACACATGTGTGATTTTGTCAATAGTGATTATGCTAAAAAATGGAAAAAAGTCAAATCAAACAGATAGAAAAATACAAAGTAGTTTCTCGCGGCGCTTCGCCGACGCCTGCCGTCGCAGGGTCGGCTCGCTAGTCCTCGTCGTAACTGCGGCCGCGAGAAACTATTTATATTTTTCTAGGGAGATGGTGATGTTGTCGCTGCTTATTTTGGCGATTTCGTCGTGGGCGTAGTTTTGGTCTTTGGTAAGTTCGGCAGGGTTGGTCTCGGATTTGATGAGGTCTAGGTGTTCTGCTGGGGGGTGGATGGAGAGGGAGAGGATGATCCGATCGTCCTGTTTGAGGTTGGCGTGTTTGCGGGCGGACTGGACGGCGCGGATAATCTCGCGAGCCTGTCCTTCCCTCTTCAACTCATCGGTAAGAGTTTTGTCTAGGGTGAGTTCTTTAGCGTTTTTGACCTGTTTGACATTGACCTCTTCGGCGATGATTTTCTCGTAGAAGTCGTCTAGCTTGTCGCCATCATAGGTGAGTTTGGATAGAGGCTGACGAATTTTAATTTGGTCCTCAGTTTCGGACTTTTGCATACGGAGGGCGAGGGCATCGGTGATAATTTGGCGAGTTCTGGCCATATTGTCGAGGACTTCAGTGTTGATTTCACCAGATTCGGGCCAGTTTAAGAGGTGAACGGATTTTTGCTCGCCGGTCATTTTTTGGTAGAGTTCTTCGGAGAGGAAGGGGGTGAAGGGGGCGAGGATTTTGCTGAGGTAGATTAGGGCATAATGGAGAGTAGCGAAAGCTTGGAGCTTGTCGTTTTGGTCGTCGTTTTTACTGAAGCGGCGGCGAGAGCGGCGGACATACCAGTTGGATAGATCTTCGATGAAGGGGATGATGCCGGATAGGGCTTTCGGAAGGTTGTATTCCTCCATGCCAGAGGTGATGTCGTTACGAAGCTGATAAACCCGAGAGATGACCCAAATGTCTAAAGGATTCGAAAGAGTTTGCTCGTCGTGGCGCTCCGCCGACGCCTGCCGTCGCAGGGTCGGCTCGCTAGTCCTCGTCGTAACTGCGGCCACAACTCGCAAACCTTTCAAATCCTCAGTGCTTATGTTCTCTACTTCAGCGTAAGTGGTGAAGAAATCGTAAACATTCCAGATCATGGCGAGTTTGCGGTGGACGTCGGAGACGTCTTTATCGAGCATGGTAAAATCTTCGCCGGACATGACGGGCGAGCTGAGGAGGAGGAGGCGGTAGGCGTCGGCGGAATATTGATCCATGAGGATGTTTGGGTCGGTAAAGTTGCCGAGTGACTTGGACATTTTGCGACCGTCGTTCCCCGCCAGAGTACCGGTGGTAATGACATTTTTGTAGGCATTTTTGTGGCCTTTTTTGGCTTTTTCGCCGAAAGCGCCGATTTCGGCGAGAGCGACGTTGACGGCGTGGACGTAGTAGAACCAGGCGCGAACTTGACCAACGTATTCGACGATGAAGTCAGCGGGGTAATTGTTTTCAAACTTTTGCTTGTTTTCGAAGGGGTAGTGGAGCTGGGCGAAGGGCATGGAACCGGATTCAAACCAGCAGTCTAGGACTTTTTCGATGCGGGTGAAATGCTCGCCGTCAATGTCAAAAGTGATTTCGTCGACCCAGGGGCGATGGTAGTCGTCTAATTCTACGCCGGAAAGGTCTTTTAGCTCTTCGTAGCTGCCGACGACTTTGACGGTGCCTTTGTCGCCCTTCCAAACAGGCATGGCGGTGGCCCAGAAGCGGTCGCGGGAAAGGTTCCAGTCTGGGGCGACTTCGATGTTGTTGGCAAAGCGACCGTGCTTTAAGTAAGCTGGGAACCAGTTGATGTGCTCGTTTTGTTCGAGCATGAGAGGCTTTTGACCTTGAATATCAAAGAACCAGGATGGGAAGGCACGGTAGATGATGCGCTCTTTGGAGCGGGGGTTGAAGGGGTATTCGTGCTGAATATACTCGATCTTGTGGATAATTCCCTTGTCTTCGAGGACTTTGGCGATGATTTTGTTGGCAGCCCAAATCTGGATGCCGTGTTCGTCGGTGTCTCTAACGCCTAGTGCGTGGAGTTTCTCGGCGTATTCTGGGATATAGTAGCCGTTTTCATCCAGAGTGTCTACAAAATCAATTTCGTCTTCGTGCTGCCGGTAAAGTTCGTAGTCGTCTTCGCCATAGGCGGGGGCGATGTGGACGATGCCGGTGCCTTCTTCTTCCCCAACAAAATCGGCAGTGAAGGCTTGGCATTCTGTGCCGTCTAAGCTTTCGTATTTCAGACCTTCTAGTTCTTTGCCTTTGAAAGTTTGCTCGGGTTTTTGATCCGGGAAAATGGTCTCGGCACGTTTGACGGCTAGGATAAACTTTTCGTCATCGATGTCATAAATACCGTATTCCATGTCCTTACTGACGGCTAAGGCTCTATTCGCCATTAGGGTCCAAGGAGTAGTAGTCCAAGCTAAGAAATATTTATCATCAGATTTGAATTTGACATAGGCGGATGGATCGGTGACGGATTGGTAGGCGTCGTTATCCATGGTGACTTCGGCCTTGCTGACAGGGGTGGCAAACTTGGTGTCATACATCAAAACTTTGCGGCCTTCGTAGATTTTGCCGGCTTCGTAAAGTTGTTTGAAAGCCCACCAGACAGATTCCATAAAATCTTTGTTCATGGTGCGGTAGCAGTTGTCAAAATCTACCCAGCGACCGACGCGATCAATAGTTCCCCGCCAGGCTTCAGAGTTGGCGACCATGGATTCGCGGGCTTTGATAATATAATCTTCGAGCGACCATTTGGTACCGATGTCGCGGCGGTCGGTGATGCCGAGCTGTTTTTCAACAAAATTCTCAGCTGGAAGACCGTGGCAGTCCCAGCCCCATTTGCGCTCTACGCGATAGCCATTCATGGTCCAAAATCTAGGCACGGCGTCTTTGACGACGGAGCTAAGGAGAGTGCCGTGGTGAGGGAGGCCGGTAATGAACGGAGGGCCATCGTAAAAGACATAGGATTTGGCCTCTGGCCTCTGTTCTATGGACTGTTCAAAAATTTTGTTCTTTTTCCACCACTCAATAATGGCTTTTTCGTATTCGACGGCCCCCAGTCGTTCTCCCGCTCTATATTTCATAATTATTATTATATCATATCTGGGGAGTTTATGTGGCGTTCGATGTTTTCGATGTCTTTCTGGTCTTTGGGGCGATTGGCTTTCTTTTTGAAGGCAAGAATGCTTTCTAGGGTTTCGCACTGGTAGCCGTCGACGATGTCGAATTCAAAGTTCTCAGCATCGTCCATCATTTGGCAGTTATCGAATGGCGTAAAAAATCCCTTTTCGTCCTTTGGCGCATTATAAAGATCAATTTGCCTAGCGAGCTTCTTTGAGGCAGAGAGGTCCAAGTCGGCGCTGGTCTCGCGAAGTCCGCGCATAAGCAATGAGCCGCCAGAGAGAATAATGAACTCAGATTTTGGCAAATTAAGTTTTTCGAGCGCGGCGATGTATTCTTGCTTGTTCATAGTTACATTATATCATCAATTTTGTTATTCCCTGATGGGGCTGAGACGTTGGCGCATGGTGGTGGTAAGGTAAATGATGTCTTTAAGAATATGGTCGATTTTATCTTCAGGGAAGCCTTTTTCGCTCCAATCTTCAATAACGCCGGCAACTTCTTTGGCGTAGATTTTGAACATCAGATCTGAATTTTTGGGTGGGTGACAAGCCGAGGCGATTGGGGCCTTGACTTCTAAAACCATGTTTTCTACTGCTCTGTCGCCGCCGTATTTGAATAAAATTTTGAACACTCGTTTGTGTTTTATGATAAAAATTAACATTTTGAAGTAGATGTCTTTTGGTTCTACTTCGGTTTGTTTGAACATTTTCTTTGAGCTTTGTTTGAAAGCCGCTAAAATATCTCGCTCATAATCCGGGATAATGCCCGGCATGGCGCGGTGGTGGCGATATAAAGTAGGGCGCGAGATGTGCGCTCTTCTGGTTAGTTCGGTGGCGCTGGGCATTATCTTGGATTTCAGCAACACTTCCAAAATCGCTTCTTCGGTTTTGCGGTATCGTCTATTCTGCATGCCTCGGCAAGACGGGCGCCTCTTACGATGCGATTTGATTTTGGTTTTTGGCATGAGTTTGTTTTATATTTAAAGTTTGAAAACTATTATGCTTTTTATTATACCCTAATTGTGGGTATTTGTCTACTTTCCCCCATTTTAATTCCGTGGAATTCCACGGAATTATTATTTCCGGAGAGGGAGGAGGGCGGATTTGATTTCCTCGGGAACGCGGTAGCTGTCACGGATTTTGGAGATAGCCTTGTTCTGGGTCCATTTGGGAAGGAAGCCAGATTCTAAGATGCCCCAAGTTTCGTCTGGGAACTTGATAAAACATTCGGCGACGAGCCAAGCTATAGCCATTTTGACGTAGTATTCTTCCCTGTTGGCGACGCGGGCGATACGGTCGTAAATGACGGCGAGATAATCTGGCACGACGTAGTGACTAAGCAAGCAAACAAGGGCGGTGCGGGTGGAAAATTCGGGGCCGGGGAGTAGCTCATCTATTTGGTCTAGAAAATCGGCGCGGTGTTTTTTAACAGATTTTAAGGAATTGCAGAAGATATCGCAGGTGCACCAGTTGTCTATTTTGGGGACAAAATCGGGGAGGTATGTTTTCATTTGTTCATAGGGGAGGCTGGCGATAACAATGCCTTGAGTGGTGACTTCTTCGAAGCTTTTGGGGTCGTGTTTTAGGAAATCTGTAGCCTCACCGGATTTGATGATTTCTTTGGCGAGTTTGCGGAGATGCGGGATGCGCACACCGAGGAGAGGGTAGTCAGTAATAATACCCTTTTTAACGAAATTGCGGAAATCGTCATCAACGAGAGCGGTAAGTCGAAGCTGAAAATCTGAATAGTTCATGGTTATTTATCGGTGTGGAGGTCGAGGTGGGGGTAGGGGATGGAAATCTTGTGTTTGGCGAGAACCGTGGCGATGGTTTCGAGAGAATCGCGGCGAATTTGGGGGCGGAGGGCTGGGTCACCAAAGACTTTTAGTCGATAATCCATGGAAGAGGCGGAGAAATTGCTAACTTTGCGGTATTCGGAATTGGTGACGTTGGCTTGCTTTTTGATTTCGGCGGTGATTTCTTCCATGACCTTCCCCGCTTCGTCTAGACTAATTTCATAGGGGAGCGGGACGTCGATATCGATCATGTCGGACATGACTTCAACTTCGATAATGTTGCGGTTGGCGATGGATACCATGTTGTTTGTGTTGATGTCTTGGATTTTGGTAGTTTTGAGGCCGACGGCAAGGACTTTGCCCTCGACGGTGCCGATTTTGACAATGTCGCCAACGTTGTAATAATTATCAGAGACGATGTCGAAGCCACGAATGATGTCTTGGAGGGCGTCTTTAATGGCGAAGGCAATGATGATACCAGCGACACCAGCGGCGGCTAGCATAGAAGAAACATCCACGCCGAAAATCTGGAGAATGATGAGGGCGTCAAGAATGATCAAAACGTAGCGAACGATGCTTTTGATCATCCGATTCATGGTGCGACTCTTTTTGTTGGCGAGGAGTTTGGTTTTGCGTTTTTCGTGCTTGTCTAGAGTTTTGCTGATGATGGCGTAGATAATTGTGCTAATAATAATGACTGCGAGAGACCAAAAAACACGCTGAACCCAGATATTATTGACTATATCGTTGAAAAAATCCATGCATTAATTATACTATTTTTTGGAGTGGATGTCGAGCTGGTCGTGGGGGATGCGGATTTTGCATTTTTCTAAGTTGGCGATGATGGTGTGCAAAACTTCGCGGTTGACTTGGAGTTTGTTGGCTGGATCGCAAGTGATAACGAGCTGATAAGTGTAGGACGAATTGCCGATAGCGTTAACTCCTTGGTAATCCACAGTGAGGATGTCTTTGCGGCGGGCAAGTTGTTTAACGATACCGCGCATGAATATCTCGGCTTTGGCGAGCTTGATTTCATGGGGGAGTGGAACCGGAACGTAAAGATAACCTGGATCGACCTCAACTTTGTCGATATTACGGTTGGCAATGGAGACGATGTTCATGCTGTTGATGTCTTGGATTTTGGTAGTGAGCAGGCTGACGGAAGTGACGGGACCGATATTGTCGCCAAATTTAATAACATCGCCGATTTCGTAATAATTACCGGATACAATGACAAAACCACGGATGATGTCTTTAAGGGAATCTTGCAAGGCAAAGCCGACCACGATACTGGCGATACCGACGCCGGCGAGCATGGAAGTGACGTTGACGCCGCAAAATTGGAGAACGATGAGAACGATGATGATCCCGATGAAGCCGATGGCGGCACTTTTTAGCATGCGAATAAGGGTTTTATTCTTTTTGCTGTTAAGAATTTTGTGAGCCATAAGCTTATTATATCATATAATACAAGACCTCGTTGATGAGGGGGAGGTCGCGGCCACGCCACATGGAGCGGACGTCACCCATTTCGCCAAGGGCCAAAATGGTGGGATATTCGACAATGTCGTAAGTTTCACAGAAGTTGGGGTTTTTGTCTGGATCCATGGTTTCTATTTCCCTGCCGGTTTGACGACGAAAGTCTTCGAGCCAATCGGTGACGGCGCGGGAATAATCTTGATTTTCTCGGAAGATACAAACTACTCTCATTTTTTTTGCTTTTGTTCTTTTAGAATATTTTCGAAATCTTCTAGAGTTTTGAATTCGCGAAAAACGCTAGCAAAACGGACGTAGGCAACCTCATTTACCTCAGCGAGAACGTCGAGGACGGCTTCGCCAATTTGTTTAGAAGTGATTTGGTCAGTGCCGTAGCTGTAGAGGATGTCGGAAGCTCTGCTGACGACTTCTTCGACTTCGAGCTCGGAATTGAAAAACTTACCGACGCTGGCCCTGACGGCATGCATGAGTTTGCCGCGATCGTAAATTTCTTTATTGCCGCTGCGTTTAATGACCGTGAGCGATGGCATTTCAATGCGTTCATAAGTAGTAAAACGGTGGCCGTCGGGAGTCTCACGGCGACGGCGGATGGAGCGACCGTCGACGGTTTCGCGGCTTTCTAGAACTTTGCTATCTCCTATTCTGAATTGTGGTTCCACCCGCATACCTCCTGATTATTTTTTCTTTTTCTTGAGACGTTCACGAAGAGAAGGCGGAATATCCATCTCGTCATCATTATCGTGAGCTGGCTCCTCGGGGGCGGGCTCGTTTTTGATGGAATCCCACATGTTGGATTTGTTCTCTAAGGCGAAATCTTTGGGCTCGCTGGCGGGCTTTTCGTCTTCAAATTTGGGCTCTGGGACGGGTTGTTTATAATCATCATTGTAATAATCGGAGTCGAAACCGGTAGCCACAACGGTGACGACAATTTCGTCTTCGAGCTCGGGGCGGATGGAGGCGCCGAAGATAATGTTAGCGTCCGGTGAAACGGCACCAGTGATAACTTCGGCGGCTTCTTGGACTTCGCTCATGGACATATCATAACCACCA
>JAZRAP010000016.1:0-1892 GCA_045634665.1 Candidatus Nanosyncoccus sp. | reverse complement strand
GCGTAGTAGCTAGAGGCTGGGATATGATGGTGAATGGGGTGGCGGATTATTATTTCCCGACGGCGGAAGAGGGGGTTTTAACTCTCAGGCGGATTTTTCCGGGGATACAAGACCAAAATTTGCCAGCGTTTGTGGTGGTGGATGAAAACGAGCAGCCGATGGGGCGAGTGCAAAAGGGCGACGCGTTGATTTATTTTGATTTTCGGGCAGATCGGGCGATTGAGATCGCGCAAGCGTTTACTTATTGGGACTTCCCGTATTTTAATCGGGGGGATTATCGGCCGACGGATGTGTATTTTGTGGGGATGACGGAGTATAATTCGGATACGCATGTGCCGGAACATCGGTTAGTGGAGCCGGTGAAGGCGAGAGAGACTTTGAACCAGTTTTTGAGTGGCCATGGTGTGTCGCAACTAGCGTGTTCGGAAACGGTGAAGTTTGGGCACGTGACTTATTATTTTAATGGAAATAGTTATGACAAGGCGGCGGGTGAGGAGTTTATTCAGGTGGATTCGTTTGTGGAGCCGTTTGAGACGCGGCCGTGGATGAGGTGTGCGGAGATTACGGATACGGTGATAGAAAATATGCCAAAATATGATTTTGTGCGGTTGAATTTTCCGGGGGGTGATATGGTGGGGCATACGGCGGATATGGAGGCGACGATTGTAGCGATGGAAGCGATAGATTTGTCTTTGTCGCGAATTGCTTCTAAAGTGGATGAGCTAGGCGGAGTTTTGATAGTGGTGGCGGATCATGGAAATGCGGAGGAGCTATTGGACGCGTCTGGTGCGCCGAAGACTTCGCATACTACTAATCAGGTGCCGTGTATTATATATGATAATACTGAAAATAGAGGGAAGTATGTTTTGGCGGGGGTGGATAAGCCGGGACTGAAAAATTTGGCGGCGACGATTGCGACGTTGCTCGGTTTTCATGATTATCCGGAAAGTTGGAGTGAGTCGCTAATTGCTACAAACGACGTTGTTGGCGTGGAGCCAACCTTCGACGGAACCACCGTCTAAATATTCGCCTTTAGTGGCGGCAACGCGCATAGTACCGCCGTTTTTGATATAGTCATCAATGGGGTCGGTGACCATATACTCTTGGTCTAATGGTCCGAAGTCGTTATTTTTAACGTATTTGACGATTTTTTGTAACAATTCTGGTGACATAATATATTTGGAGACATTGATGAGATTTGAAGGGGCTTCCTCTGAGGTGGGTTTTTCGACGACGCCAACGAGTTTGCCATCTTTGGCGGAAAGGACGCCGTATTTTTCGACTTTGGAAGGGTCGATTTCGACGCCGAGAATGGCGGAATCTTCTGGAGACTGAATGGATTTTAAGAGAGCTTCGGAAGCGGATTGCCCGCCAGGATTCCAAATAAAATCGTCGCCCATGAAAACTAAGACAGGTTCGTTTAAGCTGTATTCTTCGATGACCATGGCAATAGGGACGGCAGTGCCGTATTTGCCGGCAGGGTCTTGAACGGTGTAGTGGATAGTGACATCGTCGGGGAGGGTTTTGGCGAGTTTAAGGCGATCTGATTTGCCGCGATCTATTAGGTATTGGTTCAGGGCGAGGTTGTCTCGGTAAAACTCTCGGACTTGGCAAGGTTCGACATTGGAAATGACCATGTAAATGTCTTTGACGCCGGCCTTGATCAGCTCTTGAACTGAATAATCCACGAGTGGTCGGTTGCCGACTGGCAACATGGATTTTTCGATAATTTTAGTGATTGGTAATCTTCTTGTGCCCCAGCCTGCGACGGGGATAATAGCTTTAGTGATCATAATGGTTTAATTATACCATATTTGTGGTATAATTTAAGCGTAAGGAGAATTTTATGCAACCGGAAAATAATATGCAAAATATGGAAAGTATGGGGGGTG
>JAZRAP010000015.1:0-25174 GCA_045634665.1 Candidatus Nanosyncoccus sp. | reverse complement strand
ATAGCGCATCTTCCAAGGCTGGGCCAGATTGACCATAGCCATGTAGATAGAGGAGTCGCCGTGTGGGTGGTATTTACCCATAACGTCACCGACGATACGAGCGGACTTGACAGTGGCATGAGGAGCCTTCCAACCGTTTTTGTTCATGGTATAGAGAATTCGCCGGTTTACGGGCTTGAGGCCGTCACGGACATCGGGGAGGGCGCGGTCAACGATGACGGACATGGAATAACGGAGGAAGTAGTCTTCCATGGTGCTCTCGACGCCACGGCGCTCGACACCTTCGGGAATGATTTCGTTATTTTCTGGTTTTTTGTTGTCTTCTTCCATAGTTTCTCCTTAAAAGTCTAGATCGTCTAAGTTTACGGATGCGGCGCCGGCCTGGATGAAGTTTTTACGGAGATCGACCTGGTCTCCCATTAACTTCGTGAACACAGCGTCAGCCTTTTCGGCATCATCGATACGAACTTGAACCAGGATGCGTTTCTCGGGGTCCATGGTGGTTTCCCAGAGTTGCTTGGCGTCCATTTCACCGAGACCCTTGAAACGCTGCTGAGCGGTGTAGCCAGCCTGTTTAAACCTCTCTTGGTTTTCGTCAACCTTGGTGCCGTTTTTGCGCTTTTCTTCGATTTTCTCTGTTAGTTTGTTCTCGAGAGCGACTTCGTCATAGAGGTAGTCAATTTTGCGGGTATTGCCAGTACCTTTGATTAAACCGAACAGAGGTGGCTTAGCCAAATAAACGTGACCTTCCTCGATGACTTGAGGCATATAGCGGAAGAAGAAAGTCATGAGCAAGGTAGCGATGTGAAGACCGTCGACATCAGCATCAGTCATGAAGATGATTTTATCGTATCGAAGGCCATCGATGTTGAACTGATCACCAATACCAACACCAAGACCCTTGATTAGAGAGACGAGCTCTTGGTTGGCGAGCATTTTATCTAGTCTAGCTCTCTCTGTGTTGAGAACCTTACCACGAAGGGGGAGAATGGCCTGAATTTGAGGATTGCGGCCTTCTTTGGCGGAACCGGCGGCAGAGTTACCCTCGACGATGAAGAGCTCACAATCTTCCCTGTTACGACTGGAGCAGTCGGCGAGTTTGGACGGGAGATTGAGGCCCTCGAAAGCGCCTTTTCTGATAACGTTATCTCTGGCGGCACGGGCGGCCTTGCGAGCGCGGGCGGCTAGAGTGGCTTTGTTAATAATTTTCTTAGCGATGGCGGGGTTTTCTTCGAGGTAATAACCGAAGTATTCGGTCATGACTTTGTCGACGATGCCGCGAACTTCAGGGTTGCCAAGTTTGTTTTTGGTCTGGCCTTCGAATTGAGGATTGGGGAGTTTGACTAGGATGACGGCGGTGAGGCCTTCTTTGATGTCATCCCCGGTAAGATTGTCGTCTTTCTCTTTGAGGAGGCTGTTGCGGCGAGCGTAATCATTGACTGTGCGGGTGAGGCCGGTTCTAAACCCGACTACATGCATACCGCCATCAGGGGTGAGAACGTTGTTGGCGAAAGGCTTCATGGTTTCGGCATAAGAATCGTTGTATTGAAGAGCAATCTCGACCCCAGTATCGCCGACTTGGCGGTCTACGTAAAAGATATCTTCAGAGATGAGCTCTTTGCCATTGTTGAGACGTTTGACGTAGCTCTTGATACCACCTTCGAAGTAGAAAGATTCGTGGGCACCGGTGCGCTCATCCGAGACAGTAATCAGAATACCCTTGGTGAGGTAGGCCTGGTGGCGAGCATAATTAGATACCCAGTCATAATCAAAGGTGGTAGTTTCCTTAAAAATTTCAGGATCAGGGTAAAAAGTAATGGAGGTACCGGAGGAGCGGGGGCTACCCTTGGTAATCTGGAGCTCCATGGTGGGTTTGCCGACGTCAAACTCGATGTGGTGGGTTTTGCCGTCCCTGTAGACTTCGGCGATCATGTGGGTGGAAAGGGCGTTGACTACGCTAGACCCTACCCCATGTAAACCAGAGGAGACTTTATAGCCACCGTCGCCGAATTTACCACCGGCGTGAAGGACAGTGAGCACCGTTTCAAGAGTGGATTTTTTGGTTTTGGGGTGGATATCGACAGGGATACCCCGACCGTTATCGTCGATACGGATACCGCCATCTTTTAGGATGGTGATATCTACTCTGTTGGCATAACCGGCGATGGCCTCGTCGATAGAGTTATCGGCAATCTCTTTAATTAGATGGTGCAAGCCATCATAACCAGTAGAACCGATGTACATTCCGGGGCGCAGACGAACAGGCTCTAGCCCTTCGAGCACGCGGATTTCGGATGAATCATATTCTTCAGCTTTTCCAGCCATTTTTTACCTCATCTTTATAATACACCGTTCTATTATATACCCTACAAGGCAAAATTTCAAGGTTTTAGGCGGTTTTATTTAGCCAACCGTCCAGGAAGCCGGCTTCGGATTTTGCGGGCGTTTCTGAGGCTTCTGGAGGCGTCTCTGGAGGTTTTACTGGGGTAGTATCTTTTTTGGCTTTTTCAACGGCAGACCAACGATCACTAATTTCCTTCTCCACCTCTGAGCGAGTTTTGGCATATTTGGTGGCAGAATAAACTTTGAGATTTTTCATAAGTTCTTCGTTCGGCTCCCCCATAGGAGCAGGCAACTTCATGGTGAAAGGGGTAGAAGGCATGTCAAACATCATAACCTTGGCAACAGCAGAGAAATTAGGGGTTTTAGTGAGATCTTCGGCAGTAAAGGTAGGGGTGAAGGCCTTAGCCATGAGGTCGGCGTCTGTTACGCCCACCCGACCACAGATGATGGTGCCGACGTTGCCGAGGAGGGCCTCACGGATTTTGTCGGTAAGCTGAGTCATAAACTGGTTGGCGACGATCAGATTGAGGCGATATTTACGCGCCTCGGAGAGAATAGATTCAAAACTGTCAGTGGCAAAGTTTTGAAACTCATCCACGTAGAGGCAGAAATCTTGGCGCTGATCTTCTGGGATGTCTTGCCTGGACATGGCGGCTTGTTGGAATTTCATGACAAAAATCATGCCGAGGAGGTTGGAGTTGATATCACCGAGGCGCCCCTTGGAGAGGTTGACGAGGAAAATCTTTTTATTGTCCATAATTTCGCGGATGTTGAAGCCGGATTTAACCTGGCCGAGGGTGTTTCGCATGATGGTGTTAGCGAGGAAGGGACCCCATTTGCTAGAGAACCAGGTGATGACTTCCCCGGCATCACTGGATTTTTGAGAAGCAGGAAATTCTTTGGTCCAGTAGTCGTAGACGGCTTTATCGGTGACGTATTTGAGTTTAGACTTGACGAATTCGGGGTCATTGAAACACTGAGGAATATCGATGAAGGTGGCGCCGGCCGGGTCGGACATGAGGAGGAGGGCGGCGTTTCTAAACATGTGTTGGCCACGGGGGCCGAAATAACCTTGATTATTGGGGTCAAACAGAGATTGGAGCATGCTGATACCCTCCTGAACGATGAAATCTTTCTGATCTTCGGTAGTATACTCGAACATGTTCATACCAACTGGGTGCTCAATGTCGGCAGGGTCAAAATAGATGACGTCATCGATGCGCTCTTCGGGGACACGCTTTAATAGTGCCTCTACGGCGTCACCGTGAGGATCGATAAAGGCAAAGCCGCGTCCGTCACACATGTCTTGGAAGGCAATGTTTTCGAGAAAGACGGATTTACCCATACCGGTTTGACCGATGACATACATGTGGCGGCGGCGGTTTTTATCATCGAGATAGATAGCTTTTTTGGCGCCTCTGAATTCGTTGGTACCGAGGAATACTCCTTCGGTAGTCAACCTAGCTGGGCCGTCAACCTGTTTAGTAAGTTGGCGTTCAACAGAGGAATTGGGGATAGCGTTTTGTTCTGGTAAATGAAAAATGCTGGCAAGTTCGACACTGTTTAGAATGCTGGAGCGGGCGCGAAGTGGGAAAAATCGGAAAGTATAATCAATAGAAAGTTTTTTGGGGTCGCGCATGGCGTTGACTTTAAAGCCGTTGAGTTCAGGGGAGTTAAACTGGGAGAAGGCGCTGACGATACCGCCCATGATTGCCTCTGAACGAGGTTGGTTGGGCGAACTAGCTACTACCCTGATTAAGGTCTCGAAGGCCGGGTAGCGCATCTTGTTTGTGATTGCGGAAATTTCGTCCTGTTTGATATTGGTAAGCACGGTTTCTTCGGTTTTCTTATGTTCACCGGGTACTTCCCAGGGGGCTTTTAAGATGTCCATAGCAATATCCCCGATGCCGGCACCGACGGTTTTAGTTTTCTTCCCTTTTTGGATATTTTCAATATATTCTTTGCCGTGGCTAGTCCAATTTTTGTGTGCAGGGCGGAACAAAATTTGAACAGCGGCGCCTTCGTCCTGTTTAACGTTTGAGAGGGCGTTTAAAATAGCCATCTGGGCATCGCGCTTGGTGTCTTCGTAGGTAGCGATGGGTAGATAGAACTCCTTGTTTAGGGTAAGTTCGGCTCCAGCGACAGCGTTAATGCCGCCCCCACCTTTGAAAATGTTTTCTTCGCGTTTTTCCTCTAGGCGAGCGGTAGGATAGGCGGATTGAATAGCCTGTTTAACGGTCTCTGAGAGGTCGGCGGGGACGATGGCGTAGTATTTGGTGAGGCCATCCTTAGCGATAATCTCCAGAGAAAAATGAGGTTGGCCGTAAATTTTGGCCTTAGTGCCTTTGGCTGTAACTGATGAAAGAATGGAATACATTACCTGAGCCTTAGAGACGGCTTCGGTGGCAACGTCACGCTCATCGCGACTGCCGCCTTCAATGTCATCAGTGGTAGGTGGTAAATGGATCAAGAGGGGACGCATTTTGAGGCCGCGCTCGTATTTTTTGGCTTTACGAAGTTTAGAGATATGAGTACCAAAAACGATGGCGATCAAAAGAATAGCGGCGATGACCATGATAAGGATAACCACCCAAGTCTCCATTAGATAGATTCCCCCGTTAGTGCAGAGCTGGCGCGAATCTCTTCGTAGACGGTGGCGATGTCCCCGGTCTGGGCTAATTCGCTGTTGATGCTGGTTTCGGTGATTTTGGCATCGTGGTAGGTGAATTTTTCGGAGCTTTGAGCTTTTTTGACAAGGGGAGCAATAGGGCTGCCTGATATATCGGCTGGAGTAGGGTTTTGCGGCTGGAGTAGGGTAGATTCTTGTGGGTAACCTGGGGGCATCAGAGAGGGGGATTGGTTTAATCCTGGAGAGACTTCGGGCTTCGCTATTGGAGTGTTAAGTGCATCTGAGTCACTAAGGGCGATGTTGGCGTCGGTGTCGGGAGAGGAGATGATTTTGTTCCCTAGAGCGCGAGCATCACGTTCTGGGCTATAATCCCACTCGTCAGTATCTAGATTATACTGATCAAGATCAAATTTTTGCTCTTTCCCATAATCCATATGCTTATTTTATCATATGTTTAGATTCTTTTGTAGACTAAAAATTCCGCTAGGGCCAAAAAAACGACAATCAGGCTGACTGTCCAGAGGTTAATGGCGCCGAAAGAGCGAGCCATCAAAAGCATAATTGGTCCGAAGGCGAGGACGGCGGAATAGAGATAATCTTTGTTCTTGAGATTTTCCTGTTTAAAAGCGATACGTTTGAAAGCCTGGAGGAGAAGGGTAACGGCGCCGAAGAAGACGACGTATAATGTTGTAAAAAATAATAAAACTCCGAGCGGACCAATTTCCGTCGGAGAAGTGATGTTAAGCATGAGAATTAAAGCTGCGAGTCCTACGATGCTTACGATATAGATAATGCGGTTATGCTTCATAACCTTATTATATCATTATCATGTCTGGTGTCTACCCCCAAGGCCATTTTTGCCCCCTTTCTTTTCTAGGGAGAGAGCGGGGGGCTATCCGGTGCTAAAATCTTTACTATTAACCAGAGCCCTGATCCGCTTTCCCTTTTGACCGCTTCACTAATTAGTGAAGCATAGTCCTTGTTGGCTTTTTTCTTTCATTCTGGTTTATGAATTTCTAAGGTGCTAATGAAAGATTTGCTAACGCGCTCAACGCTTAAAAGTCGGAGAATACCTTTTAGCGGAGCTCTAGGTAATTCCTAGGTGTAATTTATGGCTAGAAATTACCTTTTCGCCCGCTAAAATTTACGGCAGGTAGCTGGTTCTTGTCCTTCTTCGGTTCATTTGATTCCTTTTGTTTTTAGTTTTTGTTTTAGTCATCTCGACTGTTTTCATGTTAGCACACTTTTTGAAAAAAAGCAATAGCTTTATCCAATTTTTATGTTGTGTTTTTTACAACGTTTAGTCTATTTGTTCCCTGTTGTAAGTCAACAAAAAAAACGTTGTTATTTTTACAACGTTTTGCAGTCTGGTGGAGCTGCCGGATACTGCCTCCGGGTCCGAAACATCACTGGGCTATGATTCTACGTGCATAGTTTTCTGTTTTGACTTAGCAAATTTTGGCAGCTGCAGAAAACGAAACTGCCAAACGCGCAGGCTGAATTTTCGTGCTGCTGATCGCCGACTCAGCAGCCTTAGTTTCGTGTTATGATAATCTACGCTCTACGGAACCTCAAACGCAGACCAGCCTATAAAATCTAATTAGGCATAGGCCGGCATGTATGCAACATGCGCGACTTTCGTGTTTTTAGCACTTATTCAATACTTACGGTATTTAATCGGCACGCCTCACAGCTGTTAACGTCCCGTCTAAGCTTTGTCAGCCCCAACTTATATTGATTTTAACATACTTTTATTTATCTGACAATAGAAGAAGACCGGTAACTGCGAGGAAAACCGGTCTTCATGTAGAGTGTGGAGTTATTTTGGCTAAATTTTTATTTTTGGCTTTTTGAATAATTTTTTTATTCAAAAGCTACCTCTATTATAACGCCCCAAAACGCTAATGTCAACACTTTTTTGAACAATTTTTTATACTTTTTTGACGAGTTTTCCACAAGCATCTTGACCACATTTTTTGATGGGTTTGAGGCTAAATGGGGGGTGGGGGGTTGAAAATATTAATAGGGTGTGATAGATAGGAGGCATGACTAGTAAAATACACTCTGTGGTGCCCTACGGCTTCGAAGGGAAGCTGGTGGAAGTCGAGGGCGATATGAATAGGGGTCTACCAGCTTTTAATATTGTGGGCATGGCTAATAAAACTATCAATGAGGCGAGGGAGCGAGTGAGGAGTGCTGTGGTAAATTCCGGCTTCTCTTTCCCTGACAAAAAGGTGACAATAAATCTGGCGCCAGCAGAGCTGCCAAAAGACGGCGCATATCTAGATCTGCCGATTGCGTTATCGGTGTTGATATTGTCAAAGCAACTGCTCCGAAGCAATACAGAGGGCAAGGTGTTTGTAGGGGAATTGTCGCTGACTGGAGAAGTCAAGCCTGTCAGAGGGATTATCAATATAGTCGAAACGGCCAAGAAAAGCGGATACAAAGAAATATATGTACCAGTGAAAAACTTGCCCCAGGCAGCACTAGTTGGTGAGGTCGCTATATATGGGGTGGCGACATTGAAGGAGCTATTTTTGGCGCTAAAAGGCCAAGTTACACTGCCGGACGCATATGAAGCCGTGGAGGATACAAAAAGCGTTAAAAACGGCTTTTCTGGGCCGATTTTGGACCATGTGCGCGGGCAAAATCTAGCCAAACGGGCAATGGCGGTGGCGATTGCTGGGCATCATAATATCCTGATCTCAGGGCCACCGGGGGCGGGCAAGACATTACTGGCCAAAGCAGCGGCGAACTTGTTGCCGGAGCTAACGCCGGACGAAATGATTGATATTACGAAAATTCACTCAATTGCCGGGATATCAACTGGAGAAGTTGTGCGCGAGCGGCCTTTCAGGGGGCCACACCATACGGCATCAGCGCCTTCGATTATAGGGGGTGCGGCTGGGCCGGGAGAAATTTCATTGGCACATAAAGGGGTACTGTTCTTGGACGAGATACCGGAGTTTCCCCGTTCCGTATTGGAGGCGCTGCGGCAACCTCTGGAGGATAGAGAGATTACGATTTCGCGGGCGAATAGAAAGTCCAGATACCCAGCAGATTTTATGCTAGTGGCGACGATGAACCCGTGCCCCTGTGGATATTTGGGCGATCCGGCGCACGAATGCAAATGCACAGAAGCACAGATCCAGAATTATCAGAAGAAGCTCTCGGGGCCGCTGTTTGACCGGATAGATATGAATGTGACGGTTGAGAAGGTAGAGAATGCGGATCTCAGGAAAGATTTGCCAGAGGGCAATGGCGAACATATTGTTGTAAAAAATACTATAACAGAGGCTATTGAGCGGCAAAAACTTCGTTATGGCCGCGACGGAGTTTATAATAGTTCCCTGTCGTCGTTTGAGGTTTCGAAATTGCTCAAAATGGATGCGGCGGCAGAAAAGTTATTGGCCGGAGCTTCGGAAAGATTGAATTTGTCGGCAAGATCGTATTTCAAGACAATAAAGGTGGCCCAGACAATTGCCGACCTAGAGGGGGCAGAGTTGATAAGGTCGGAGCATTTAGCGGAGGCTTTGACCTTTCGGAAGAGATAATTCCCTCTTGCTTTTTTGGGGGGATTTTGCTATAATTAGTAGCAGGTTAATTCAAGAGAAGAAAGGACTACCATAAAAAAGAAATCACGGACTAGGCTAAACGAAGAGATTCGTTACCCAGAGGTCCGGGTAATCGGTTCTAGTGGCGAGCAGCTAGGTATCATGTCTAGTCGTGAAGCGCAACTTCTCGCGAAGGAACAGGGAGTGGACTTGGTGGAGATTGCCGCCAATGCTAATCCGCCGGTCGTGAAGATCATCGATTGGGGTAAATACCAATACCAAAAGATGAAGGAAGAGGCCAAAAATCGCAAAAAGGCTCGAGAGAAACAATCTGAGCTGAAGCAGATGAAGATTGGTCTGAAGATTTCCGAAAACGACCTTAACATTAAAGTTCGCAAAATGCGGGGATTTCTCGATGACGGTGACCGAGTGAAGATCATGATTATCTTTCGGGGTCGCGAGATGGCGCATAAAGAGATCGGCTCACAGTTGCTCGATAAAGTGACTGGGCTGCTCGGTGACGACGTAGTCGTAGAGGGTAAGCCGCAAATGAGCGGACGGAACTTGTCTGTGCAAGTTCGCAGAAAATAGCCAAGTCTGGTACGAAAAAATTATTTTCCTACTTTCTAGGCCACTTGGTAGTACATTAGTTTGTTGTAATTTTGACAGAAACTGGTTGCAACGGACGAAAATAGGCAGACGCCTAGAATATCAAATTTAATAATATAAAGGAAAAGTTATGCCGAAGTTGAAGACGCATAAGGGGACCGCCAAAAGGATCAAGGTGACCGGTTCGGGCAAATTGGTGCGAGAGCGGGCTTACGGGAATCATATTCTCGCAAAGAAATCTAAAGCCAGAAAACGCAATATTAAGACTGCTGCGGGGGTGGATGGCAAAATCAAGAAAAACATTAAGCGGGCTTTAGGAGTTTAGTATGAGAGTGAAAAGAGGTGTCGCGGCACACGCGAAACACAAGAAGATGTTGAATAAAACCAAGGGAATGCAGCACTATCGTCGTCGCAGCTATCGCTTGGGCAAACAGGGGGTGATCAAGGCGTTATCTTATAGCTATCGCGATCGTCGAAATCGCAAACGCGACCTACGGGCGCTTTGGATTACGCGAATCAACAATGCTTCTAGAGAATTGGGAGTTTCTTATTCGCAGTTGATCGCTGGGATGAAAGCTAAGAATATCAATTTGGATCGTAAAATGTTGGCAGATCTCGCGGTTAATAACCCCGAGGCTTTCAAGAAAATTGTTAACACGGTGAAGGAGAAATAAGATGGCGATTTGTGAAATTACTGGCAAAGGCAAGATGTACGGCCATAATGTTTCGTTTTCTCAGCGAAAAACGCGGAAAGTATTCAAGCCGAACGTGTCAAAGCGAACTTTGATTATCAATGGCCAAAAAGTGAAGTGCAATATTTCAACCTCAGCACTAAGAACCTTGAAGAAAAAAGGGCTAATTGAGAGCCCAAAAGAAAGAGCAGCGAAGAAAGCTAATAAATAAGTTTGCTTCCCTGCCCAAAAAGCCGCCCTTCAGGGGGCGGTTTTTTTGATAAGAGCCTTCATTAAGCCGGGTTCTGTAATCTCGAAAGAGATTGACGACCATCTATCTTGGCGTTACATTGCTATAACGCTCTAGCGGTAAACGTGCATCCTCGAGCTAAGGTGACCTAGCACTCCTTGCAACAGGTAGGGTTTGCCTCCGCACTGTATCGCTACCGTGCGCTGTGAGCTCTTGCCTCACTCTTTTCACCCTTACTCTCGGTAAACCGAGGGCGGTATTGTCTCTGTGGTACTTTCCCTATCCTTACGGACGGTCGCTGTTAGCGACTACCATGCTCTATGTTGCCCGGACTTTCCTCTTATATAAAGCGGTCGTCTTTCAGGCTCAAGGTGATTATATCATTTTTCGAGTATTTTGTCGATAGCGGCGTTGGCTTCGCCGTCGGCGATCATGTTTTTACTGCGTGGGACGTGGGTAAACGAGACTGCCTCGAATTGGTCGAGCCTATTTTGGATATCCTGATAAATCGGGAGGACGTCTTGGTTTTTGATGGTAAAGACACCGTTCAATTGATTAACCACCATGAGACTATCAGAGATAAAGTGAGCAGTTTTATATCCTAGTTCAAGGGCGCGTTCAATGCCTCTGCGCATGGCAAGGTATTCGGCGAGCCGAGAAGTAGCAAAGCCGATAAATTCCCCGCCCCGTTCGATGATGTGATTATTGTCATAAATACAGTAGCCTATACCAGAGGGGCCGGGGTTTCCCCTGGAAGCGCCATCGACATTGATTGTGATACCGTTGGCAGCATTACGAGCAGAAATGCGACCTGGGGCGACTTTGCCCTCTTCGATTTCAAGTACAGATATGCTGGCTTCGTTTAGATGAACGTTTTTAGTGGCAAGATCTTTGACAAATTTATAAGTGGTGTAGCGATAACGCGGAGTAGGCTTGATTTCGCCGCTGATGCCAAGTTCGTATACGATATAAAGATTGCTGAGCTGGCTGGAACCTTCGGGGGCGAGAAAGGTGATGACATCTTTGAGTTTGAGAGAGCTGGCGATAAGACCGGTGTATTCGGCGAGCGAGCGAGTCATAGCCTCTTCAGGTTGTTCGCCAAATTTGATTTTGCCGGTGGGAAGCTCCCAAAAAACCGGGGCCTCAGAGCGACCTCGGCTGCGTTTCAAAACTAGCACCCCATTTTCATTTTTGATGATACCAACTACGCGGATTCTTTGTTTCATGCCCACCTTTTTGTTTATTGTGGGCCCCGTTGGCCTGTTTTCCCCGTAATATATACAAGGTGGGTAAAATCTTATGCGATACACCCACGGGTGTAAGCCACGAAATCCCTATAACATGATTATTCAGGAAAATCATGCTGCCAATGGGGCTAATTTGATTATACCAGATGACTAAATAATTGTAAAATGCCGTTCATGCCGCCGATCATTAAGTTGGAGAAAAATTGGCCAAAGAGAAAGATTAGAGCGTAAACAATAATAATGCCGTAGCGTTCAAGGGTGTTTAAGATATTGCGGAAAAAGTCGGGAGAAATGACATATAATATACGGGAGCCGTCCAGAGGCGGAATAGGTATAAGGTTGAAAATCATAAAGCCAAGATTGATCATAACGATCTCGGCGAAAATAAAGGCGGGCACGGAATTGGCGGCATAGTAGAGACCCTTGCTGGCTTCGAAACCGATCAGACCGGTGGCGTGACCGATGAGAAAAGCGAGCAAGGCGATAAGGAAGTTGGTAAAGGGGCCAACAAAGGCGACTAGAGCCATTCCCCATTCCTTACCCTTGAGGTTGTAGTAATTAACTGGAACGGGTTTGGCACCACCAAAAACTGGGGCGTGCAGCAAATATAAAATTACTGGTACTAAAATGGACATGTAGGGATCGATGTGTTTGATGGGGTTTAGGGTGAGACGACCGGCGTCTTTAGCGGTACGATCGCCGAGCCAGTAGGCAACGATGCCGTGGGCGAGTTCGTGCAAGATAACTGACCCGACAACGATGGTGAGAATAATAATGACGCTGAGGAAACTAATGTTCATCTTAGGTCAAAACTACTACTTCTTTAGTGACAGGAAGGCTATCGAGGTTTTTAATCTTGAGTTTTTTCTCGGTGCGAGCGGTGAGTTTGAGGTCGGCAACCATACCATCGACATTGCCCATAGCAATGATAAGCTTGGGCTCGATTTCGCGGATGGCGCGGACGGACGAGGTGCAGAGAATGTCAGCAACGATGTCATCAAGATTTTCCTCGATGCTGCCGATGATGCCGGTGTGGACGCCCCCGATTTCGACGTCGTAGATGGTTTTGCCGCTTTCGGTGGCAATGCCGCGGACGCTAACGTCACCAATTTCAAATTCGCCAGGGCCAGTGATTTTGCCGACGGCGAGACCGGCGTCAATGGAAGCTTCGGCGATATTGAATTTGATGGTGGTTTTTTTAGTAATGATAGTGATTTCGTCTTGATCTTTGCTTTCGATTTCGAACATAGTCCTCCTAACCTTTGATTAATTTTTCGGGGTCGATGATTTCGGTGATTTCCATTTCCATGATTTCGATGAGGAAACGGTCTTTGACATTTTTGCGATAGGTGAAATCGTCTACGGACATGATGGCATAATTGATAGGTTTGCCAAGTTTTTTCTCGACTACTTCGGCCCAACGGGTAAGTTTCTTTGTGCGATCGTTGCCGATGATGAGCAAATCAATGCCTTCTTGGCCGGGTAAACGATTGGTGACGATAAGTCCTTTCAGGTAATTTTTGACTGGGCGAGTGTAATCGTCCCACGTGCTAGCTTTAACGTCTGGAGTACGGGCCGAGTTAACTTTTTTGGAAAATATGTCAGTGAGCGGGCGCGCGAATGGATGTTTATTGTTGGCTGAATAATAAATTTTGTTGTCGAAGGTTTCACTCTTGATAACGCCGATACCCTCAAGGTTGTTTAGTTCCCTGCGTACGGAGTTGATCTGTTCGTCGATAACTCTGGTCATTTCGCGGACGTAAAAAGATTTTTCCGGGCTTTCAAAGAACAGCTGCAATAGCTTAGCTCTGGTTTTGGAGCCAAACAATTTTTCGGTTGGAGTGTTAGCAGTTTTGCTCATTATGTATATATTTTAACACGAATGGACAAACTTTGTCGAGTGGCAGCCAAATTATGTTGTCATTACGTTTGAACCAAGTAATTTGGCGCTTGGCGAGATGCCAATCCTCGTAGAAGCATTGCTGCTCGGCTGCTTCCAGGCTAAGCTCACCTTGCAAATACTGCCAGGCGTATTCATAGATATTGCTTTTCATGGCACCACTGCCCCAGCCATATTTTTGCACTAATTTTTTAGTTTCGGAGTATAGTTCTGGTGTAAACATTTGAATAATTCTTTTGTTCAATCTGGCGCGAAGTTCAGGGGTAGACCACTTAATTCCGACTAGCAAAAAATCGCCTTTGATTGCTGTTCTGTCTGAACAAGTTTTTTGTTCAATATCGCCAATTTTCTGGCCGGTGGGACCTTTGAACTGGTAGTCATAAATGAGGGCATCTATGTAAAGTCCGGTGCCACCGACAATGATGGGGACTTTGCCCCTGGTTTTAATTTCTTTAATTTTATCTACGGCATAAGCCTTCCAGTCGGCGACCGTGAAACGCTCACCTGGCTCGACTAGATCGAGTCCCCAGTGAGGAATACCTTGCATTTCTTCCCTTGTAGGCTTGGCGGTACCGATGTCCATACCTTTATAGATGGCGCGAGAGTCAGCTGAAATAATTTCACCATCAATAGCTTTGGCGATTTCGATGGAAACGCCGGTTTTGCCCGACCCCGTAGGGCCTAAGATGATTATAGTTTGCATAGGAATTTGGCTAGGCTAGTGAGTTTGACCTTTTCTTCTTTGTCGCGGAGACGAACGGAGACTACGCCTTCTTCGGCGTCTTTCGGCCCTACGATCAAAACCGCTGGGATTTTCATTTCGGTAGCCCGTTTGATCTTCTTCCCTAGCGAATCAGTCGTCTCGTCTACGGTATAGCGTAATTCGTTGTATTTAAGCGGTTTGTCTAGTACGATTTTGTCCAGTATATCTGTAATCTTAGATACGTAATCTGCTACTTGGTTGTTTACCGTCAAGATACGCACTTGCTCGGGGGCGCACCAAAATGGGAACCAGCCGCCAGTGTGTTCGATGAAAACCGAGAGGAAGCGCTCGATAGAACCCAAGGTGGCGTGATGAATCATGACTGGGCATTCTTTTTGGCCTTTTTCGTTGGTAAATTCAAGGCCAAAGCGCTCTGGCATGACGAAGTCTAGCTGAATAGTGGCGAGCTGATGTTCGCGGCCGATAGCGTCTTCGGCCATAAAATCAATTTTGGGGCCGTAGAAAGCTGCTTCACCTTCTTGTTCGAAGTAGTCGAGGTGATTATCGATGGCGGCTTGTTTGATTTGGGCTTGAGCCATGGCCCAAAGTTTTTTATCGCCCAAATATTTGTCTTCATCGGAGCGATAAGAGAGCCTGGCGCGGAGTTTTTGCATCCCAACGGTCTCATAAAGCTCTTTGACGATGCCAACGAGGCGTTTGACTTCTTCTTTGATTTGGTCTTTGCGACAGAAGACGTGGGAATCATCCTGAGTTAAGGCGCGCACGCGAGAAAGGCCACCGAGCTCGCCGGTTTTTTCGTCACGATAATCGGTGGTGGCTTCCATATAACGCACGGGCATTTCGCGATAAGTACGGGGGCGGGAGGCGAAGATTTGAGTGTGGTGAGGGCAGTTCATGGGTTTCATGGCGAAATCATCACCATTGACCTGAGAATGAACCATGAATAGCTCGTCGCCAAACTTGGCATAGTGGCCAGAGGTTTTGTAGAGGTCAGTTTTGGTAATATGGGGAGTGAAGACCTTTTTGAAGCCTTCGCGGCCACGAAGGCTAAGGGAGTAATTAGCCATCAACTCGCGCAGCTCGGTGCCACGAGGGGTAAACATAGGTAGGCCGACGCCAACGAGATCAGAAAAACAGAAGAGGTCCAGCTCTTTGCCGAGCTTGCGATGGTCGCGTTTTTTGGCTTCTTCCTGGCGTGCGAGATAAGTATTTAGTTCATCTTCGGTAGCAAAGGCGACGCCATAGATGCGAGTGAGCATAGGGCGCTTCTCATCGCCGCGCCAGTAGGCGCCAGCAACACGAGTTAGTTTAAAGGGGCCGACATCTTTAGTATTTTTGATATGCGGACCTTTGCAGAGGTCGGTAAAGAGCTCGCCCATGTCGTAAAAAGTGATTTTATCACTTTCGGGGAGTTCCTCGATGAGTTCGATTTTATAATCTTGGCCGCGGTCACGCGCCCAGTTGATGGCCTCAGATTTGGTAGCTTCGCGTTTAACCATAGGGAGTTTACGAGAGATAATGTTGCGCATTTTTTTCTCAATTTTGGGGAGGTCAACATCAGAAATTTTGGTTTTGCCGAAGTCTATATCGTAATAAAACCCCTCATCGATGGCTGGGCCGATGCCAAATTTGGCGTCTGGATAAATCTCTTGTACGGCAGCCGCGAGAACGTGGCTAAGCGTATGGCGCATTGGTTCGATGTTGTCATTGTCTGAACTTTTCATTTTAACTCCCTTATTTTAGTATATTATAGCATAGGTTCGGAGTGCTTGGCATGGTATAATGGAGAAAAGGAGTTTTATTATGGCGGAAAGCGAGAAAAAGACAACCAAAAAGGTGGCCCCAAAGGAGACGGAGCCGACTAAGGATAACAAGGCCTCAACGCAGTCAATCGTGATTGCGGTGCTGGCAACGGCGTTGGTGTGTTTGGTGCTGGTATTTGGGGTGTTGTTGGCGAGCGGGGTGATCAAATTCAATAACAGTGGCGACATGCCTGGCGGCGGGACGGAACCGGCAAAGGTTGATAACCCGAACGGTAGCAAGACGGGCGGAGCTACGATTGGCAGTAAGATTATTAACAATCCCAATCAGAGAGTGACCGTGAAGGATGGTACTTTAGCGAGTGTAAAAGATTTGGAATTTTATTTACCGGATGACTTTAAGGCTGGTGGCAAAAATAACGATGGGGCCTACACCTATAATTTGGTAGACGATGATGGCTGGGCGCAGGTATTAGTTTACGCCGAGAAGAGCAATTTGACACCCGAAAAATATTTGATGAAAATCACGCCTTATTTGGATATTACGGATGAAGACTACGTGATGAACGGGACGCATTGGGTGGTGGGCGAGAATGGGAATGCCTTGGCCTACGCAACAGAGTTAGACGGGATGATTTACGCGGTGTATTATAGTGTGAAGTTGGATTCTGATGATACTAGCGAAGCAATGCAAATGATCCCAAAAACTCTATATATGAAGAAAATTTATTCTGAATAATTAACTGCTTTTCTTCCCTGTGCCGCCGCGAATATTTAGGGTCTTGCAGGTGTTTCGGATAGCGCTGTCGAAGCTGTCATAAATTTTGAGGTTGAAGCCAAAGATGTTCCTAAGCTCAGCTTTAATATCGTTAAACTGCGAGCAAGCCAAGATGACCTCCTCAGGACGAAAGCGTTTTTTGAAGCGAGTTTTGCGAAAAGTTTCCCTAATTCTCTCCTCGGTGAGTTCGCCGTCGTCGATTTCGGCAGGCCAACTATCGAGAGCTAGCGTTTGGGATTTGCGGCGGAGCTGAAAAAGAAAGTTGTGGTAATTGATGGTTTTAGTCACGGCTTTGGTGGTCAAAATGAGGACATCGCGCTTGATGAAAGTATCTGGATGCTTGAGACCTAGGCCGATGAATTTTTGATTTTTGTATTTGCGCTGAAAATATTTAAGACTAGTGAGGCTGAGGAGGTGGTTAGCAAAGATGATTAGGTCGACCTTGCCGATATAAGGACGGAGGGCGGCTCTAGCGGCTTTCCTGGCCTTTCGGGGGCCGACGAGAAGCTTGTCGGCATTACGCCAGTCAATTACCCGAATTACTTCTAGAATTGGCAGCTCAGTTTCAAGCTGATCAGCGAAGAACTCGCCGCCATAACCACCATCAAACACCACAACTTTTAACATTTCACATCCTTTCTCCTCCGCTTGAGGATGATTTTAGCATACTTTAAGAGACCTGGATTTTTGATTTTTCTTTAAATGTAACAAATGTTGCAAAACTTTGTTTTTTTATCGAGAATGGGCTCGGTGCAAAAAAATAGACCCTATGGGTCTTTTTTAATTTCTGGTGGGTGATGAGGGGCTTGAACCCCCGACCTTCTCGGTGTAAACGAGACGCTCTAGCCAACTGAGCTAATCACCCACTCAGACTATTATACCATAGATATTAGACTTCGACTAGCTCGTAGTCGCGAGAACCGAGGCCGAGTTTCTCGGCGTAGGGGAGGATTTCGCGTCCTAAGCGAGAGTCGATGCGCTCTTTAAGCTCGGCGGCGCCGGGGTCATCGGAGGCCCAAATCATGTCGATGAAAGCTTGGTCGTTGGCGACTGGGTCCAACGAGGCGACAATGCCAAGGTCTGACATAACTGGGTCGCCTTGATTTCTATCGCAATCGCAATCTAGTGAGAGAGCGTTCATCACCGTAATGTAGACAATGGGTTTGCCCTGTTCTTTGAGATAATCAGCTACAGCGGTGGCGGCTTCGGCCATGGATTCGATGAAATTAATTTGTTCGGGCAAATTATCCCAGAGAGTGATGGGGTCTTCGCTCTTCCCCGCTGAGTGGATGTAGGCTTTGCCGTTTCTGGAGGCAATACCGATAGACTGATTTTTAAGATTGGCACCAAAACCACCCATGGCGTGACCTTTGCCGTGGGCAAGGTTGACGATGCTGTCATAGTTTTTGAAATGGTTTCCGACTAGATCGTATTTGAGGTGTTTGCCTTTTTCGAAAGGAATCTTGAATTCACCGTCGGCATCCATAATGTCGACATCGGCAAATTTGGTAAAGCCATGCTTTTCTGCTACTTTGATGTGATCCTCGGCAGTATTGCGAGCGCCGGGGTAAGCGGTGTTACACTCAATAATGGTGCCATTTAGGGACTGGACGAAGGGGCCAATTAAATCTGCCTTGAGGTAGCCTTTGGCGCCGTCTTCGCCGGTGGAAACTTTGACACCAACTTTGCCCGGCAATTTGACACCGAGAGCGTCGAAGACTTGTTGCAGGCCCTCGGGGGTGATTGATTTAGTAAAATAAACTTTGGGTTTAGCCATAATGTCCTCCTCTTTGTTTTATTATAACACTATTTTTTGACGACTTTTTTAGTGACGTCAAATTTTTCCATATACTCCCCTAGCATAAGGCGAGTCTGGGAATAAAATGCGGCTAGCGACTGATAGAGGATTGAGGTAACTGGCATTAAAATCCACTGGATGATCATGAGGAGATTTTTGCCTTTACGGTATTTGGCAGGGCGCTTGGGAAGGATTTTGAAGGATACTAAAATTGAAACGATGAGGCCGATGGAGGCAAAAGTCTCGACCACGCCGACAATGCTAGGGATACTGTAGGCGACCATTTCATGCGAAGATAAGTTCATGATCATGGGTACCCAGCCACCAAAGGCGACGATAGGGGCCAGAATGGCGAGTGTGACATGCCCGTCTAAGAGGCGCCAGAATTTAGGAAAAAGTTGCCAAAACGGCATAATGCGATTTTCTTTTTTAGTGAACAGCCTAGTGCCGACATAAGCGACGTCAGAAGCGCCGTAATACCAGCGGCGGACTTGGACGAACTGGGCCTTGATGGTTTTCCAGAAAGTTTCGTCGATAACGGCGTCCTGATAAATTGGGATACGAATAGGTAGAACCGTATAATCACCCCGGAAAAAGAACAGGCTGCGCCAGTATTGGTGGCCGTCTTCGACGATGGTGCGTTTGCTCCAAAAATTCATAGCTTCAAGAGCTTGCAAGGGCTGGGAGTGGGAGGCGAAGTTGCGCAGGGCGTGTGGGCGCATGGTGGAAATGACGTTGAAGAAAGAATTAGAGACGGCGATGACGCGCGACGGAGCGGGAGCGTCCCAAATGTTGTTCATAAACAAGGATACTGGTTGATAGCTGAGGCGCTGGCGGTTGGGGTGGACGATGAATTCGTAGGCGACGGAGTCGAGATATTTAGGAGCCATGCGGTTGTCGCTATCCAGAGAGGTGACGACAACGTTTTCGACGGGGAGGTTTTGCTTGTTGATGTATTCCGCGACGGCTTGGCCGGCGTAGGTGAGGTTGGGGCCCTTGCCGATAACTTCGTTTGGGAGGTTGTCGGGATGCTGAACGAGAAGAAAATCCCTGAAAATACCTTGATATTTGTCGGCGAGTTTTGAGGCGGTTTGGGCCATTTCTTCCCCACCTCGGGCCTCGTAGGCGAGGGCAAAAATAATTCTTTCGTTTGGGAAGGTGGTGTTTTTGACGGCCTCGATGGAGGGGTCGAGCACCTCAATGCCTTCGTCATAGGCGGTCATAATGACCACATGGTAGATTTGCGAAGGTTTGGGATATTCGTTTTCCATGGCGGCAATCATTTTGAGATTTTCGACATGACGATCAAAGTGATAGCTGGAATTGTCTTCGCCGTGTAGTCGCTCAAAGGAGGCATGCGGGGTTTCGAGATCTTGGAGGCGTTTGGCCCAATCGACGCGACCGGCGCGTTTGATGACTTCGTAGCCCTGAATAGTGCGATAAGCTACAGCGACAGCTTTGACGAGAGTGCTGGCGATGAGGGCAAATAGATAGATTGAGCCAATGATCGGGTCGAGCCAGGACAAAAGAAACAGCAGAATAATAGCACCGTAAGAGATAGCGCCGGGAAGGATTTCGAAAAAGCGATACGAGGGCTTGCGCTTGCCTTGAGGGATTTCGAGATCTTGAGAAGAACGCATTTATCTCTCCCCGAGAGTGCGGACTAGCACGAGAAAGCTGCCCAAAATCAACATAGTGGTGATAATGAGAAAGAATTTTGCCATGCCACTGCCGCGTTTTTGAAAAATACGAATGGTCAGAATATTGTGCAAGACGCCAAATACAAGGGCCAAAATCGGAAAGGCGAGCATATCTACCCAAGTGCCATCGCGATAGCCGCCGATGTCGCCGTAGCCGATTTTAACGACGGAGGCGCTGGGGTTAAGGGTGATGATAGAGAAGATAATCAGGGCAATGGACAACAGGAGGTTAAAAATCATTAGTACGAGAATACCCCGCTCGGTTTGAAAAATTTTGAGAAAATCTTCTTTGAAAGCTTGCATTACTTATTTGTTTTAGTTTTTCCCGTGATGACGCTTGCGATAGTGTTGGTATATTGGACAAACAAGATGTCGCCGACGATGCCAAAGATACCGGTAAGGATCATCATCCAGCCGATGAGCTGAATTACTGCGCCAGCGTTAAAGGTGACGAAAATGCCGACCGCAAGCATACAGATAGCGATCAGGAGAACATAGCTCCAGGCCTTAACACCGACGGAGTGCATTTTGAGAGCCGTGTTCATGCGGACTAGGGCCTCATAGACTATCCAGATGCCGATGATAATGCGGAAAACTTGGGCGATATTTTCGCCAACAAGAATAGCGGCAATGCCGACTAGGAGCGAAATTACACCGATGAGAAGGCCGTTGTTGAAGAAATCGTTTTGCCCTTTGACTACAAAATAGTTGATAATTTGGTAGACACCGCTGATGATAAAGATGGCACCGAGGACATTGGCGATAACAAGAGTGGTTATATCTGGCCAAACGACCATAAGGATGCCAAAAATTATGATCAGTAGCGACTCAATAGCGGCGCTCCAGGCGCTTTTTTTGAGATTGGCGCTGATTTTTTCTGTTGGTTTTTTGATTATTTCGGCTTTAGATACGTTTGCCATAGTTTTCTCCTTGTTCTTTTCATTATATCATATTTATGGTATAATGGAATAGGTGTTAGTTTTCTAGCACCGGGTGCCGATGTAGCTCAGTTGGTAGAGCAGCTCATTCGTAACGAGCAGGTCACAGGTTCGATCCCTGCCATCGGCTCCAGATTTGTTTGAAATTATTTAGGAGCTTTATGGCTCTTTTTTAGTAAGAAAGTTAGAATGAAAAAGATTTGGGAGATTTTTAGAGAAGATCTAAGGAAGCTATCAAGAAGCAAGATGGCGATGTTGATCGTGCTGGGAATTACTTTGATCCCGGGGATTTATGCTTGGTTGAATATCGACTCCAACTGGAGTCCCTATGATAATACCGGTAATATTCCGATTGCGGTGGTAAATAAAGATACTGGGGCCGAAATTTTAGGGGAGACGGTGAATTTGGGAGACGAAATTGAAGATTCTTTAAAGAAAAATACCGCGATGCGGTGGACTTTCGTAGAAGAAAGCGAGGCTATCACCAAAGTAGAATCGAGCGAATACTATGGAGCGATTATCATACCGGAGAATTTTAGCGAACACCTTGTTTCTATTACCGAGAGCACGGAAATAAAAAAACCGGCGTTTGATTTTTATGTGAATAATAAGAAAAATCCGATAGCGCCGATTATCGTAAACAAGGCAGTAGGGGCGATGCAGGACAGCGTTAACCAGACTTTTGTCAACTCGGTGATTTTTAAGACAGTAGGGGCAGTAAAAGACGCTAACGTGTTGGGGCGAGGGACAGACATAGCGAGCGGTTTGGTGGCGAAGCTGACAGAGATGAAGGCGGAAATTGAACAGCTGAAAGACGTGATGACGACGACTGGGATGGCGACAAAGGCGACGAGCCAGTCCATGGTGGCACTGAGGGGCGTGATGCCTGCGCTGAACAATATCACGAGAGCAACCGAACAAAGTGTGAACGAAACTAAAAGTACGATCAATTCTCTCGGCGAGACATACAAAGTCATTGAGGAGGGGGCGAGCGTCAGGATTGGCGAGGCGGAGACGAAGGTAGAGGGGGCGATTGGGATAGTGGATCAATTGGACCCGAGCGGTACAGTCCCACAGTTAGAGACAATTCGGGCTGATCTGGAAAGGACACTGGAAGAGCTGGAGCAAATAGATGGATCACTCAAGACGTTTGGCGAGAAACTGCAATTCCCTACCGAGATCGAGGACGCTTCGCAAGTGGTGGCAAGTCTAGGCGAAGCGATGAATAGCGTCGATCTATCGCTAAGCTATATGATTAGTGCGCTAAACAGTGGGTGGTATTTGGCAGAGGATATAAACGCCCTGCTGGATGATTTTCAGTCTAGTCTAGATAGAACTATTACGTCGATTGAAGAGATTAAAAAGAGCGAGTTATATAATGTGCTGCTGAATTTGCTAAGCAATGATCCAGAGACGATTGCGGACTTTATATCTACACCGGTGGAGACGCACGAGGTTGAAGTATATCCGGTGACGTCTTACGGGTCGGAGATGGCGCCGTTTTATTCGATTTTGGCGTGCTGGGTGGGGTGCACGGTACTATCGGCGATCGTAAAAGTAGATGTGAGGAAAACCAAGGCCACGGCTCAAGCAAAAAATTATCAAGTGTTCTTTGGAAGATTTATTTTGTTTGGGGCTTTAGCGATGCTGCAGGGTCTATTTATTGGGATAGGCGATTTGATTTTGCAGGTACAGACAGTAAATGTGCCTGCGTTTTTGGCGACTTTGGTGTTTGCCAGTTTGGTGTTTGCTACAATAATTTATTCCCTGGTGGCGGTGTTTGGCAAAGTGGGGCAAGCTATTTCTATTGTGATCATGGTGTTGCAAGTGGCAGGATCGGGCGGGACTTTCCCGATCGAGCTTCTGCCGAGAGCCTTTCAAGTGTTGCAACCTTTCATGCCTTTTTATCCAGCAATGAATGCAACGAGGGAGACGATTGGGGGATTTTATCAAAACGATTACATTGGATATATCTTAATGCTGGCGTGTCATGCGGTGCTAATGATGGCTATAGGTTTGGCGCTTAGCAAATACACCGCTAAGACGAAGGAGAAGTTGCAAAAAGAGTTACACAAGACGGGCGTGATCGGTTAGGCTGATCAGGTGCTTTTCTTGCGTTTTTTCTTGTGAATGGTTGGATCCGGTTCGTCAGAAAGCTTGAGGGCACGACGGAGCTTTTGCCGAGCATGCGGAGTAATAATTTTTTCGAGCCAAGACTGTTTGGGGGTCTGATTTTTGGAAGTTAGGATTTCGACTATGTCGCCGTGTTCTAATTTTTTGTTCAGGTTGGACATTTTACCGTTGATGAGGACGCCAACGACGTGGTCGCCGATTTCAGAGTGGAGGCGATAGGCAAAATCCAAAGGGAGGGCGCCGGTGGGGAGGTCGATAATGTCGCCTTTGGGAGTGTAGACAAAAATTTTATCCGCAAAGAGATTGAGTTTAAGTTTTTTGAGATCGACTTTCTTCCCTTCGCGAAGCTTGGCGGCAGTCATTTGAAGCTCAGTGATCCAAAGCAGGTTAGTGGGGAGATGCTCGATTTTGCCCTGTTTGTAGTTTTCGGTGAGTTTTTGTTCATTATAATAGAAGCTGGCAGCTAAACCGCGCTCAGCATATTCGTGCATTTCTTTGGTGCGAATCTGAAATTCAACAATATGTTTGTCTTTGGTGATGACGGTAGTGTGGAGGGATTGGTAGCCGTTTTGTTTGGGCATGGCAATATAATCTTTAATGCGGCCGTTCATGGGGGTGTAAAGTGAGTGGATGATGCCGAGCGTAAGATAACAAGTAGTGATGTCATCCACAATGATACGAAGAGCCGTGAGGTCGTAGATTTCGCCCATGTTTTGGTGGTGTTTGGCGAGTTTTTTGTGAAGTGAATAAACTGATTTGACGCGACCGGAGATTTTGAATTTGATTTTTTCTTTTTTCAGGGCTTTGCTGACTTCATCTTCGGTGTTTTGGAGAGACTTTTCGGCGGATTTATTGTATTTTTTGATGAGTTTTTCGAGTTCATCAAAACGTTTAGGATTGACATACTTAAAGGCGAGGTCGGCCATTTCTACCCTCAAGAGCCCCATGTTGAGGCGGTCGGCTAAGGGGGCGAAGATTTCGAGAGTTTCTTTGGCGATTTTTTTCTGTTTATCAGGGGGGAGAGCAGAGAGAGTGCGAAGGTTATGAAGGCGATCGGCAAGTTTGATGATGAGGACGCGGATATCGTCGCCGAGAGCAATCATCAGGCGGAGGAAGTTGTCACGAGTAGCCGGGAGATAGGTGTCAATATCGCGCATGCCGTCGCGGGCGGTAGAAAGTTTAGTGACACCATCTACGAGGAAAGCGACGGAACCGCCAAATTCTTTTTTGATGTCATCCAAGGTCAGGTCGGTATCCTCAATGGTGTCGTGAAGAATGCCGGCGATGATAGTGTCCTCGTCCATGCCCCACTCTTCGAGGATTTTCTTGACGGCGAGGGGGTGCACGATATAAGGCTCACCAGTTTTGCGAGTCTGCCCTTCGTGGGCTTGTTTGGCGACCTCAACGGCGCGCTTGACGCGATCGGAATCCTTCCCTTTCATATATCATATTATAGCATAAATACCTTTCCTCGGACACACTCGAGGCCGTTCGGCCAAGCTTACGGTCCTCGAAAAGGTATTTATGCTATCTACTCAATTGATAGGATTTCGCCGGTGCCGGGCTCGAGACGAAGGAGGCGCTGGTTAGAGGAGCCGCGGAAGCGGAGGCTGAGGTCGCGCTTATCTAGCATGAAGGGGCCATCAATGAGGGCGTCTAGGGATTTTAAAAATTCCCAAGGTTCGTGGCCGTATTCCTTGATGACTTCGTGAGTGAAGCCAGAGAAGCTCCAGACGTTCCAGCCTAACTCTTCACGGCACCAGTCGGCGATTTCCTTGCAGGCTTTGGCCTGGACGAATGGTTCGCCGCCGCAGAAGGTGAGGCCGTCTTGGCCCTTGAAAGTTTTTAGTTCTTCTTTGATATCATCGATTTTGACAAGTTGACCGGCGTCGTAGTCCCAGGTTTCGGGATTTTGACAACCTTTGCAGTGGTTGGGGCAGCCCTGGGTCCAGAGGATAGCGCGGAGGCCATCACCGTTGACGATATTGTCATGCTCTAAGGGGCCAGAGAGCCGGATGTAGCCGTCCGGCGTCTCTAACTGTTTGGGCAGATTGCCCAGTAAATATTTGTTTAAATCAAACTTCGGCATTTACTTCCCTTTGGCACAGAGTTTAACTTTTTCGAACGGGAGGTCACCTTC
>JAZRAP010000014.1:0-7449 GCA_045634665.1 Candidatus Nanosyncoccus sp. | reverse complement strand
GATCAGGATTTGATTGTGGATTTCTACAATAGTTATATTGAGGTGTTTCGGGCTTTGGAGGCAGAAATGGATGGGCTGAGGGCAGAGATGGATGGGATTGGTGATGAGGTGAATGCGAAAATTGCGGAGTATGAACAGAGGGCGGCACAATTAAACGCGGATATTGTGAGTTTTAATAGCTGTGCGGAGGTGGCGGGATGTTTTGAGAGAGAGGAGGATTTTTACGAGCGAAGAGAGGCGCTAGTAGCGGAACAGCTGGCGCTTGAGGAGATGTATGAGGAAATAAATAGTTTGGTGGCGGATTACAATGTGAAGGTGGAGATTTATAATGCGGATGTTTTGGAGAAGGAAAAATTGAATACGATCATAAACTCGGCGGTGAAGCCACAGGGGATAGAGTGAAGCTAAAGGGGCGGAGATTGATGGTAGTGGGGTTGGCGCTAGCGGCGGTAGTGGTGTGGCTGGTGGTAAATCCGGTGAGTTATGACTCGGTTTTTGTGACATCGGAGAATGAAGGGACGGACTATGCAGCAGAAGCGGTGACGGAGCCGGACGCTAATTCCCCGTTGGCGACGGAGATTTTGGAGAAATTGGAAGTAAAAGGGCGGGCGCCGAAGACGGGATATTCGCGTGACCAGTTTTATAATGGTTGGCCGACGGTGGACGGTTGTTCGCTTCGGCAGAGGATTATTAAACGGGAATTTGGGGAAACGGCGGTGCTAGACGGATGCAATGTGCTGGCGGGGGAGTATGATGAGCCGTATACTGGGGAACATTTGAAGTTTACAGAACGGGAGCAAATTTCAAAGAGAGTGCAGATTGATCATGTGGTGGCGTTATCTGACGCGTGGCAAAAGGGGGCGCAGTATTTTGAGGCTTCGGTGCGGTATGCGATTGCGACGGATCCGCTGAATTTGTTGGCGGTGGATGCTTCGGCGAATCAGGGGAAATCGGACGGAGACGCGGCGACGTGGTTACCACCGAATAAAAAGTTTCGGTGTCAGTATGTGGCACGGCAGGTGTCGGTGAAATATAAATATGGGATGTGGGTGACTTCGGCTGAGAAGGAAGCGATCGCGGGGGTTCTAGCTAATTGCCCGCAAGAGCCAGCGGTGGGTGTGTAATTATCTATAGAGAGGTATTTGTAGCATAATAAACTTCAGAAAGGAGTTTTATGCGTTATGCGAAAAATTGAGAAGCAAATGGGGGAATATTTGCAATATTGTGAAAAAGTGAGGGGGATGAGTGGGACGACGCTGCACGCCAAGCGGAATGTGCTGGAGAGGTTTGTGCGGGTGACGGGGTTGGCTGATTTGGGGGAGCTGACGAATGAGGTGTTTAACGGGTGGGTTTCTGAACTGAATGAGCGGGGCGTGGCGCCGAGGTCTATCAACACATATAATGCGGTGATACTAGCGATGGTGCGGTATTATCGGGGAGTGGGGGTGGAGGTGCCTTTGCAGTTGTCTCTGGTGGGGAAATTGCGGGAGGGGGAGGTGCGGCGGCGGTTTTATACTGCGGATGAGGTGGAAACGGCGATTTCTTACGCGAGTTTTGAGACGGGGCTGATGATCCGGATTATGTTTGAGACGGGGATGCGGATTGCGGAGTTGACGCACCTCAAGGTATCTGATTTTACAGGGCGGAGAATTCAGTTTATAGGGAAGGGGCGGAAGCCGCGAGAAGTGTATATTCGGGAGGATACTTTGAGAGAAGTTTGTGAATTTATGCAAGAGAGGGGGCTGGTGTCAGGGTATTTGTTTGCGACTTTAAACGGAGAGCCGCCGACGGTGGCGACGGTGCGGAAGAGGCTACGGAGGCCGTTTTTTAAGGCTGGATTTGAGGATTTTTATCCGCATGCGTTGAGACATTCGTTTGCGACGAGGCTGCAACTGAAGGGGGCGAGTGTGTTTGAGATCAAAGAGATGATTGGGCATGAATCGGTGGCGACGACGGAGCGGTATTTACATGGGTTTGAGGGGAGGATGATGGAACTGTTTGATAAGTATGCGGGGTAGGGGTTGTTTTGGCTTTGGGTTTTTGGCTCGGCGGCCGTGGTGTATAATGGAAGTATGAACGTTTTAGAATATGCTAAAGGGGTGGAAAAATTGGTGAATCCGATGATGGTGGGGAAGACGCACTATCTGCAGACGCGGCTAGCTAAGTTGCCGGTGTGGGCGCAGAGAAAAATTGTGACTACTGCTTCGGCGAAGGCGGGGAAAATGCCGTTCGTGGTGGAGCCGTATTGTACGTTTTTGTTTTACGAGATACCGGAGCTGGCTAAGGTGGAGAAGTTTATGCCGGAGGGGTTTGTGCCGGCGAAATCTAGTGTATTTGAGGGGGATAAGGAAAAATATTACGGGATTGTGTCGATGTTTCGGATCCATACGAGTGTGTTTTGGGGTGCGAGGGCGGAGTATTATTTGGTGGCGGAGAATACTTCTACGGGGCTGTTGTCGTGGGTGATGATGGATTATATTAGCGATACGATTAGCTATGACGAGGCGCATGGGCTGAAGTCGCCGGATTGTGCGGGGGCGGTGATGACGACGACCTGTGAGGGGGATTTTGTATGTGAGATGCGGAGTTTGGACGGAGCGAAGAAAGTGGAGTGTACGGCGTCTTTGATGGGGTCTAAAATGCGACCATTGAATCAGCGGCTGTGGATAGAGGGGAATACCTCGATCGCTTATGGACGACTGGCGGGGGAGCCGGATGGGGATTTGTTTTCTTTGACGTTTTTCCCGGAGGAGATGGCTGCGGCTTTGGATGTGCCTTTGAAAGATGTGGCGCATTACTCTGTGGCTAGTGCGAGGACGGGGAAGTTTGGCGCGGTGCTGGATAGAGTGGTGAGTTTTCCGTTTGCGCAGCATATGCTATCTGATTCGCCAGGGCAGCAGACGCATTATGGCTCGGAAGAGGCTTTACGGGCTGCGGTGATGGGCGTGGATTTTAAGAAGATTAGGACGTTGGGGAAGTAGCAGTATAACTTAATTTTGCGCAATTTTTTGCGTATTATTGACTTATTTGTAAAAATTTGATACAATTAAGTCATGATACACTCAATTAAGGTCAAAAATTATTTCTCTATTGGGGGAGAAGTCAATTTAAATTTTGATGCAAAGGAAGGCGGTATTACTGCGCCGGAGCTTTATTTAGACGCTCCGCTTGGCAGAAAAACCACAAAAATTGCCTTTATTGGAGGCCCGAATGCGTCCGGAAAGACTAGCATTCTTAGGGCATTATCATTTGTGAAAAAGATAATTACTGAGCCGCTCACGGCGAAAGATCCTTCTCGCCTAGACTATATGCGGTTTCTGGGAAACGATCCAAAGAAGGAATCCAGTATTGAAGTTTGTTTCTCGATTGATACTAAAAGAATCTACGATTATAAGGTTGTTTTCACCTTTAGGCGGATTTTGGAAGAGCAGCTTGATATTACTGAGAAAGTTGAAAAACGCTCGTCTACTACGAATGTCTTTAAGAGAAAGTGGGAAAATGATAAATATATTGTCAGTATAGCGAATAGTATCCCGAATATTAAGAAGATCATTGGCATTGGAGACTTGCTGGATACCGAGAATAACAGGTGTAATTCCTTTATCGCAGTCACGTCAAACATGGATTCTATAAACGGAATTTTGCGGGAAGTTTCAATCTTCTGGGATAATTTGGTCACTAATGTTTCCCCGCTTACTGTCAACGATTCTGTGTCCATGAACGCTCATAGGGTACTGGAAAAATACAGGGAAGGTTCGCCGATTAAAGAAAAGGCAAAATCTTTGCTGAAAGAGATGGACATAGGCTATGAATCATTTTTTGAGTTCAAAGGGCCTGGGGATGATTCTCCTGTTGCATACGGCATCAGGCATGTTTATCCAAAAAGTGGAGTTTTTGACATTTTGTCGCCAGTTGAATCAACTGGCACGCAGAGGTTGATTAGTATAATTGACGACATAGCGACTGCTCTGTTAGTAGAAAAAGGTGGGGTGGCGATTTTGGACGACATGGACGCTTTTATACACCCAGATCTTTATGAAAAACTGGTTAATTATTTTATGTCGCCATCGCTAAACAAAAATAATACCCAGTTGATTTTATGTTCGCACAATTATACGACTTTGAATGAACTAGACAAGCAACAGATTTTCTTGGCGGAACGGAATGATGCTGGCGAGACGGAAGCTTGGAGATTGGATGAGGTAGAGGGTGTGCAGGCAAGAGATAATTTTTATGCACGCTATATGGCTGGAGCTTATGGTGCTGTGCCGCGAGAGGATAGGTAGTGACGTTCAGGCAATCTTGTACCACTAGCGATTTTTGGGGAGAGGGTGATAGGGATTGGAGCTGGATAAAATATTTGTATGGGCTATATCATGTCAGGGCGATTAAGGTGCGACCGGATAATGCGCATGGTGGTAGTCCTACGAAGCAGATCCAAGATATGATTAGTGCGGCGAGATGTAGGCATTATGATCGCAGGACTGCCATGTTTGACACTGATAGAGGAGAGGAGGAAGTTAATGAGGCGCTGGAGTTGGCAAAGAATAATGGGATATACTGCATATTGTCCGAGAAGAATATTGAGTGCGAAATTTTGAAACTTCGTGGGGTGAATGCTAGGAGGCTTTCACGGGCGATGGCTAGCGCACATGCCGCGAAAAAAGAATTCCAGACTGAGTTTAATTTAGAGAGCGAGAACGACGACGTTGAGTGGTCTCGGTATTTCCCCAAGAGCTTTCTGGACACGGCGAGAGGTACGAACCCTTGGCTGGATGAGATTATTTCTCGGATTGAGAGGTTGTGAGATAGTGGTTTTTTGTGGGTGGCTCTGAAGAAAGTATTGCCTGGCTTGTCCCTCTTTTCTGCCATTATGACACAAAAAAATCCTCCCGGAGGTGGGAGGATTTTTTAGACCGTGTTAGACTAGTTTGCTGCCAAAGTGTAAGAAATCTCGCCAGAATAAAGACCAGCTGGCGTCTCGGAACCGATATGAGCTGTGTAGGTCGCTGTGAAAGTTTCACCACCAGTTACGGAAGCTTCACCAAGAGTGATGATGTCAGCCGTAGTAGATTCACCCGTCGTAGGGCTAGCGAGCTGAGTAACGGTCAAGGAAGCAGTAGTTTTGGCAATTTGTGCATGCCACTGGCCATTAACCCCAGAAAGGGTTGGAGCATCGCCGCCTACATAGACAAACTTATCGGTAGTGGGAGTACTTCGATTCAAAGCGCCTGCCGTAGCACTCACCTTATAGCCAGTGTTGTTGTTGCAGAACACCGTGAACGAGTGTTGGTTGCTCGTAGTCTGCTCCACGGTTACAGATGGATTCACATCCTGACCATTGGTACCAGTAGCTGAATATGTAGCAGTGCCGCTACCAGCCGTAAAAGTACATGAAGGGCTAACTGTTACTTGGATAGTATCAGTTGCTTGCTGATTTGCATCCGTAGCAATCACACCCGCAAACGGAAAAGCTGCCATAGCGAAAGCTGCAACACCTGCACCTGCGATTAATGATTTTTTCATAGTTAATTTTCTCCTCCTGCTGATAAGCAGAATTAATTTATATTTGTGTTAAAATACTCAAAACACTTGTGCTAAAACGAAAAGTAGTGTATTATGGAAGTATATAAGGTCATACAATAGGAAGGTAAGATAAAAATGAGAGAAACTAACTTGCAGGGCAAAGCATGTGTAGTGCCGTTGGCGGTAGCTGCTAGTCTTGGCATGGCTGGGATGGGGCTGGTGTCGGACGGGATCGTAGCAGCAGATACAACGTCGGTAACGGATACCATCAATGTGACAGTGCAGCCGAGCTGTACTTTCAACAGCGTGGAAGACAAGACTTATGCTGGGTCGGCGGCGAATGGGGCGGAGGTGAATAATTTTAACGATTCAGGCGTGCACGAGTTCAATCTGTTTTGTAATGATAACAATGGTTTTATTGTGACAGCGACGCCGTATGATTTGGAAGCGACGGGCATAGAGGATGTGATCAGCTATACGGATGATTATACTCACACTGGAGTGAATAGCATGTGGACGGCGGAAATAGCTTCTGAAACGGTTGGCGTAACAGTGGCGAGCCCAGTGCCAGTTGACGGCGGGACGATTGTCTCGTCTGATTCAAGTACATCAGCAGCAGGTGTGGACTTTACCGCGACCTACAAAGCCTATGTGGGTTCGGCGACACCAGCGGGGACTTACACAGGAACGATAGTGTACACCTTGACTGCATCGGGAACGTCGAGTAGTAGCAGCAGTGGCACTGGTGACAGCAATGGCACTGGTGACAATAGCGGCAGCAACGGTGCCAATTCCGGCAACGAAGAGACGGGGAATGGTGAGGAAAATGGTGGTTCTGGAGGCTCTGGTTTAGGTGGCGAAACACAGAATATCAATCCTGGCGAGTCTACCGCGACACCAAGTAGTGCGCCGCTCGCAATGACGCCGAATAATAGCTATTCGACCTACAATACTTACAATACTACTAATACGTATAATACTACGAGCTACACCGGTGGCGGGACTGGCACAGCAAGTACGCCGGTTGCAACGAATGGTACGACGAATAGTACAACAAATGAGGATGACGAGGGTAGTCCTAGCACGAACAATAATTATGAGCAGCCGCTAGGCGTAACGACGAGCACATCATCTTCAGATGAAGGTTCGGGAGTTGATGTGATGCCACTAGTGGTAGCCGGAGTGATAGTGGCTACTGGCGGGGTAGCAGCAGTTGCGCTAGCACGGAGCAACAAGGAAGAAGAATAGGCAAGTCAAGTCAATAAAAACTAGGTGGATTGCTCACCTAGTTTTTTGTTTCGTAGTGGTGGAAAAGTCGGGCAAGAAAAATTAAAAAAAGCTTAAAAAGTATGTTGACATTGGGTTTATGGTTAGTTATAATGGAAGAGTTAAAAGGTCATATTTTAACACAAATATAAATTAATTCTGCTTATCAGCAGGAGGAGAAAATTAACTATGAAAAAATCATTAATCGCAGGTGCTGGTGTTGCAGCTTTGGCTATGGCGGCTGTGCCGTTTGCAGGGGTGTTCGCTGCCGACGATCAAGCTTCGACTGATACCATCCAGGTGACGGTTAATAGCTCTTGTACTTTTAGCGCTGGTGGTAATGATGCTACTTATTCGGCGACTGGTGATAATGGTGCTTCTGTAAACCCGTCCACAACTATAGAAGAGACTTCTACTAACGTGCACACCTTCACTGTATTCTGTAACGATAATGATGGTTACACGGTAAGTGCTACGGCGAATGATCTAACTAAGAGCGGCATCAATGATGTGTTCGCCTACAAGGCTACACTACCTTCCAGTGGTGCTGATGGTGCATGGCACGCAACGATTGCCAAGACTACTGCTTCGCTGACCGTTGCTCAGTTGTCTGATAGTACTAGCGGTAGCTCGACTGCTAACGTTGCTACGCTTGGT
>JAZRAP010000013.1:0-2563 GCA_045634665.1 Candidatus Nanosyncoccus sp. | reverse complement strand
AGACCGCTTGGCCTCCGACTTTGCCTCCCGTAGGAGTCTGGGCCGTGTCTCAGTCCCAGTCTGGATGATCATCTTCTCAAACCATCTAACGATCGTCGACTTGGTAGGCCATTACCCTACCAACTATCTAATCGTGCGCAGGCCAGTCCCAAACCGGATAAATCCTTTAATCCGAAGATCACATGCGGTATTAGCCACTCTTTCGAGTAGTTATCCCTCAGTTTGGGGTCCGTTCCCACGTGTTACTCAGCCGTCCGCCGCTCGTCAGCAGTTTCACTGTTCCCTCGAATTCAACCTCCCGCTCTAAGGCCCGGAGTGTCAAGGAAACGGTGAAACCCTGTTACCGCTCGACTTGCATGTATTAGGCACGCCGCCAGCATTCATCCTGAGCCAGGATCAAACTCTCCATTAAAGTATACTGACGATGATTATTGCACAACTAAATTGTTAAACTATTTCTAAGACTACTAAAATAAACTCTCGCAGCTTTAGACTGAAACCATTTTATCAAAAGCTGCGGGAGTTGTCAATATTTTTTTACGATTTTTTGGTGGATTTTTTAGAATTGGGACGGAAAAACCAGACGAGGATGGTTGGTCCGATGATAAAGATTGCGCCGAGCCACCACGGAAACTCGAATGAGCCGGTTTTGTCCATGGTTGCTTCCCCGGTGTTGGGCGCGGCTACGGGGATAGACGAGGTGTCGGTTGGGGTGGCGCTGGTGTTACTTTCTGCTGCGGCGACACTTCCGCTTTCGGTATCGCTAGGTTCAGAGGCGGGGTCCGCGTTTGTGTTCGGAGTGTCCGCAGCCGCCAATGCCCTGTTTTCTGGCCAAAATGGCAGATAAACGTGATAGTTGTCTTCGGTATACATAAGTCGACATTCCATGCCTGGTTGGTAATTGGCGGAATTCATACAGTCGTCGTAATACATCCAACCTAGGCTAGAAGACGATTCGCTGGCACTAAAAAGCATGATTAAATTCCTGTCGTTGAGCTCTAACTGGGCATCAGGTACAGAGAATTCTACTTCGGTCTCTACTGGGAACCAGTTAGCGCCATTTGACGCAGTGGTGGCTTTGTAGATTTCATGCATGCCGACCAGATGGACGCCATTTTGCATGTGAGTGATGGCGCGATTGTCGAGATCTGTAAAGTCAGAATCCAGCCAAACGGCGTAGGCTTCCGTAAGAGGACTATGCCGTTCTATTCCCTCCATTTCCATGGCCATATTGTCTATGTCACGATAATAGAGGCGAAATGTGTTTTCGGCGGGGTTGATGGCCGACAGAGAGAGCGATGACATCGAAAAAGCGTGGAGCGCATTATATTTGGGGTCGCTCTCGGCTCGCTCGTAATCCAAATTGCGACGACAATCTGAGTTATTGCCGCAAATACTGTCCTTTTCTGCCTGGAATTGATGAAAAAGCTCATTCATTTCATCGATAGACCAAGCTTGCCGACCGGTGTCCGTGGTGGTCATTGCAGAAGCTGGCAAACTTTGACAAATGCTAACTCCCGTGATGGCGACAGCTAGGGTTGATATTAGTAAAGGTAACTTTTTACCCATGATACTCCTTTCAAAATTTTGATTATTGCTGGAGTATAGGCATGAAGCTGGTAAAAATGCAACCCTGAGACTATAAAAAAGTTAGCTTGAGTGTTTTCGCCTCTGTAAAAATTCGGATCCGGTTATGCTTTTTCGGGCTCTTCTTCTGGCAAAACGATGCCGATAGAGGCAACAGTATCACCGTCACTCATCTTCATGATGCGGACGCCTTGAGTGGCGCGGCCTAAAGTTGGGATCTCTTTCACGGCGACGCGGATAGCCTGACCTTTAGTGGACATCATGATGACTTCTTTGGCTTTAGGATCTAGAGTGTGGACGGCTACAATGGGACCGGTTTTAGCAGTGACCGCGGCAACTTTAATACCTACACCACCACGTTTGTGGGGCGGGAAGTTAGAAACCAAGGTGGCCTTGCCGTAGCCATTAGCTGAGACAGCGATGAGCTTTTGATCCGGATCAGTGATGACGTCCATACCGACAACTTCGTCCTTGGGGCGAAGTCGCATGCCGCGGACGCCCATGGCGGCGCGCCCCATTACGCGGACTTCTTTTTCGTTGAAGCGAGTGGCCTGACCGGCAGAGGTGCTAATGACGATGTCGTTTTCACCGGTGGTCTCTTTGACCCATCTGAGCTCATCGCCTTCGGCTAGTTTAATAGCGATAAGGCCATTGCTGCGGACATTGAAGAAGTCCTTAATGGCGGACTTTTTGATGGTTCCCTTTTTGGTGGCCATAAAGAGGAAGCCGTTAGCCCCAGTGTCACCCTGTTTGATGATGGCGGTGATTCTTTCTTCGGGGTGCATATTGAGCATATTGACGGCAGCGGTACCCTTAGCAGCTAGAGAGGCTTGGGGAACTTCGTAGGCTTTCATACGGAAAAGGCGACCTTGGTTGGTAAAGAAGAGGAGGAAGTCGTGAGAATTAGCGGTGAGAATCTGAGCGATGACGTCTTCTTCCTTGGTGGTCATGCCACGTTTACCTTTGCCGCCACGGT
>JAZRAP010000012.1:0-10798 GCA_045634665.1 Candidatus Nanosyncoccus sp. | reverse complement strand
GTAATCCCAATAATAATGCCTATATTATATATAGCCGGCGCAAACGCATAAAACACAAACCGCCCCACCGCCTGTTGGATCGAGGTAATCACCGTCGCAATACTAAACAAAAACGGGTTTATCGCGATCACTCGCGTCATATTAATCGCCAACACCATGCCCGATTCGTCCAACCCCGGCGACACCACGTAACGAATTAGCGGATCCGCAAAAATCATAATCAAGACCGATGCTATCAAGGTCAAAATCGCCATTAGATTCAAAAGCGAAGACGACAATTCCCACGCCGATTTCTTATTCCCCGTCACTAATCGTTGGTTAAATACTGGGATAAACGAGACCGACAAAGCTCCCGAAGTCAAAATAAAAAACATAAAATCCGGAATCGTACACGCCGCCGTGTAGGCATCAATCCCGGTCGGGTAAGTCCCTAAATAATACGAATTCAAAAGTCGATCTCGGAACAGCCCTAGTAATGCCGAAATCAACGTCGACGATGCCAATACCACCGCCGCTGATTTTACCGACATTTTAGCCTGCGCCAGCGCCACAACCGATCGGAACTTAAATTTCCTCATATATACCATAATAACATACAAAAAACTTTATGTTTTCGAATTTTTTATGTATAATATATACATGGTTAAAAAGAAATCCGAGGTGATTTTGCCGTCAAGGGCCAAAAAAACCAAAGGCACCAAAGGTAGCAAAAAATCCTCCAAAAAAACTGCGAAAAAGAATATGAACCTTTACTCGAGTTTAGCTTACAACTATCGAGCGAAGAAGGAGACTAACTCCCGTCGTCGGGCTGAAGAATTGGCTAAACTCCCCAAGGAGCCAGTCAAACGCTTCTTTGCGCGCTTGCATCCGAAGCGTGTTTTCAAATGGTGGTTCTCTTGGCGCGGCCAAAAAGCCATCCTCAAATTCTGCGCAGCCTGTATCTTGATTTTTATTATCTTCCTCGGCGGACTTTTCCTTTACTACAAAAAAGATCTCGATGAAATTCGCCTTGACGAAATGTCCATTTCCGAGACCGTCAATACCTATCTAGATCGTAACGGCACTGTCCTCTGGAAAGACACCGGCAGCGACGATTATCGTCTCGTGGTTGACGCCTCCGAAATCCCCGAGTATATGTATCAAGCCACTGTCGCCATTGAGGATAAAAACTTCTACAACCATTCCGGTGTAGATTTTGGCGCTCTGATTCGCGCCGCCTTTTCTACTCTCGGTGGTCACGGCGTCCAGGGCGGTTCCACCCTCACCCAGCAGCTTATCAAGCAGGTATATTTCTCTGACGAAGCCGCCAGCGAGAACCGTGGTGGTCTCACTCGTAAAATCAAAGAGTTAATTCTCGCGGTTGAATTGGAAAAAATGTATTCCAAAGACCAAATCATCACTATGTATCTCAATCAGTCGCCTTACGGTGGTCGGCGTAATGGTGTAGAGTCTGCCGCTCAAACTTACTTCGGCAAACACGCTAAAGACCTGACTTTGGCCGAGTCGGCCTTGCTCGCGGCTATTCCAAACAATCCTGGCGTGCTCAACCCTTACAATGAATACGGCAATGACATGCTGATCGAGCGTCAGCACAAAGTTCTCGACGACATGGTCGAAATGAACTACATCACTAGCGAACAAGCCGAAGAAGCCAAACAAGTCGCCATTCTCGACACCATCAAGCCCGAGTCTAGCCAATACGCCGATATGCTGGCTCCGCACTTCGTCCTCGAAGTCAAAAAACAACTCGAAGACAAATACGGTATCCAGACCATGCGCGCCGGCGGTTGGACTATTAAGACCACTCTCGACTACCGCGCTCAAAAAATCGCCGAAGACGCAGTTGCGGTCGGCGCTGCCCATACCTATAAAAACAACAGTGACGACATTGCCCTAGTTTCTGTAGATGTCGAGACCTCTCAAGTCATGGCCATGGTCGGTTCCATCGATTTCTTCAACGCCTCCTACGGCGAGATGAACGCCACCACCGACTCCCTAATCGAGCCAGGCTCCTCGATCAAGCCGATTCTCGACTACGCCCCGCTCTTTATGCAACGCGAAGGCGTCAACTACGGCCCCGGTAGCATCCTGAAAGACGAGAACATCAATAGCCTCTACTGTGCCGGCTATTCCGGTAGCTGTTCGCTCACCAACGCTACCGGTTCGTTCTATGGTAATGTCACTATTCGCTTCTCTCTAGGTCACTCTCTTAACATTGCTGCCGTCAAGGCTCTCTACATCAACGGTATCGACAACTCTCTCGAAATTGCCCACCAACTTGGCGATAAAACTTATTGCGATGGCAAAGAAGGCTACGGTCTCTCCATCGCCATCGGCTCCGGTTGTAACGTCCGCATGGTCGAACACGCCAATGCCTACGCTTCCCTTGCCCGCGGCGGCTCTTATAAAGATCTCTCCTACGTCCTCGAACTCAAAAATTCCGCCGGCGAAACTATCGAATCTTGGAACGACCCAGCGGCCACTCCAGTCGTGGACGAGCAGGTTGCTTACATGATTTCTAGCATCCTCAGCGATCGCTCCGCCCGTTGGTTTAACAACGAAGGGTTTGTCGTCCCAGATGTCTGGACCGCTACTAAAACTGGCACTACTACCACCACCAATTCCGCCGTCACCAAGGATTCTTTGATTGAAAGCTACTCCACCGCTGTTTCTACCTTTGTTTGGAATGGTAATCACGACGGTGCTGGTCTCACCTCCAACACCAACGACGTCGTGCGCTACACCGTCGGTAACTATATGGAACGCGTCCACAAAGAAGTTTACGAACCAGACGGTCGCTGGCACTACGGTGATCAACCCGCCAAACCCGCTGGCATCCAGACTCTCACCGTCAATGGTCGGACCGACATTTGGCCTAGCTGGTATAACTCCAAAAATTCCGGCGTCACCACCGAAAAACTCACCTTCAACCGCTACAACCACTTACTGGCCGCGGCCTGTACCCCCGAAGAATACAAGATTCAGGTAGACGTCACCAAGACTATCGACCCGATGACTGGCAACGCCGTTTATAGCGTGCCCGAACCATACAACCGCGATCAAAACGACACCTGTGACTTTGAACCGCCTCGCGTCTCGCTGTCCACTAGCGGTTGTAAACTAAACGCCAATATCAGCCGCGGTACCTACGACCTTTCCGGCGCCACGCTCTATATCGACGGCGTTGAGAAAGGCGGCGTTTCCCTCAGTGGCGGCACTATCTACACACTAGATGGCTCCGAAACTTCCGCCCGCCTCACGGTTTCAGATTCTTCTGGCTACACCGCTTCCGGCGAAATCAATATCACCGGCAGCAGCTCTTGCAAGTCTGATGATAGCAGCACGAGCAAAAAGAAAAATAACTAGTTACTTCTTGCGGGCGATTTTCCCAAAGATTATTCTGCCCGCTGAAGTTTCATGAAATCTTACAAACTCCACGTTGATGGTCTGCCCTACTTTGCTCGCTGCCCGATCTACCACTACCATAGTGCCATTGCTCAAATGCCCCACACCTTGTCCCCGGTTTGAACCCTTCTCGGTAATTTTCACTTCCATTTTTTCGCCCGGCAAAAACTCTGTCCTCACCGCCAGTGCCAAATCATTAACGTTCAAAGTCTCAATCTTCTCCGCCTCGGCCACTTTTATCAGATTGTAATCTATGGTTAGCACTGCGCCCTTATTTTCTTTGGCAAATTTCAATAATTCTTCATCTACCTTTTTGCGCCCTTCTCCGTCATCAAACACCTCTGTATTGACTTGCACTACGCGTTCCAGCTCCGCCACCGCTTCTAGCCCTGCCCGCGCCTTTAAGCGTTTTTCCGAATCTTTCCCGTCAGCTAGCAATTGCAGCTCCCTCAATACGCTCTTTAGGACAATAATATCCCCATCCAAAAATCCCGACCGCGCCACATTTAGTATCCTCCCGTCTATTAGCGCCGACGTGTCAATATAAATTTTTCGTTTGCCGGTTCTGAGCGGTTTTAGTTTTTTAACGGTCAAAAAACTTGTTTCCGCCAAAATGATTAGTGTGATAATTAAAATAAATAATTCCATAATATTGCTATTTTATCAAATCTTCGCCAAATTTCATAGCATGCAAATGATTTTGCGCCAAAAATGCCTCATATTTTTTCGCCAAATCTTTCCGCCCCACCACCGTAGCGATATCCATCGCTAGGTCATACCGAGATGCCGCGTTCTTGCGCAACATCTCAAATGGCGTCGTGGTTGAACCCTCCTCATTAAATCCATGCACTCTCAGCCTTCGCCTTTCGGTATAATTCTCCAAAATATTTTCCAAAGTCTCCGGATAGCCGTGAAAGTTTGCCAAAATCGGTTTATCTGGTGTGAATAACTCCATGAATTGCTCACGGCTCAACTTATTTCTAGTAGTCCCTATCCCTCGGTAGCTCAGTGCGTTGATCCCTACGAATCGTATTTTTACTTCTGGCATATCCTCACGAATTATTTTCATCGCTTCCAAAGTTTCATGTGTCACGATATCGCCCGCCGCCGTCAGCACGAAGTCCGGCTCCTCATCCGAAGCAAACTGATACAGCGAAGCCCCACCATTATCAAATTGAAACTTCGCATGGTGCGAATCGATATAACGCGGCCGTGGGTTTTTATCAAATGTTGTCAAATTTACAACATCTCGAGAATTCAGCATAAACCAAAACGCTTCTTCCGCCGCCACATCGTCAACCGGAAAGAGGCAGTTCGCCAAATTCGACGGCACTGACAGCAGCGTAGATATCAAAGCTGGTGATTGGTGCGTGAAGCCATTATGATCCTGTCGCCAGCAAGTTGACGTTGATAGCAAATTGACCGCCGGCATTGGTTTTCGCCAAGTTACTCGCCCAGCTTGCTTCATAAACTTCATTTGCTGCAAAAGCTGCGACGTGATAATCGGATAAAAAGCCTCATAGCTCCCCATCATCGCCTGTTCACCATTCGCAAGATGCCCAGTCATCACCGAAAACAATACATTCTCCGATAGCATTTCTACTATCCGGCCGTCTGGCGATTCGGGTAAATCCCATTTTTCCGTTGGCAGACTCCACGCTCGCTTCTCTGCTTCAAATACTGCCTCAAACCTATTCGATGTCGTCTCATCCGGCGAAAAGAAATAAAAATGCGGATTCTCGCGCATCTGCGCCTCCAGCAGCTGCCCGATTTTCTCTGCCGGCGAATATAACTCCGTACCTGGATTATCTACTCTTTCGATCATAGTGTAATTCCTTTCTTGCGGCTAAATAATTCTCCTACGTCATAAGATTTTAGCCACTCTGCCAGCTCTTCTAACTCATATTCATCCGTCCTCGGGTTTTTTAGTGGTATCTGGTGCGCTACCTGGTGGCGATTTGGCCCCGTCTCGCCTTTTTCCGTCTCCAAAATATAAAACGGCGCTTCGTGCGGCTCATTCAAAGCCGCCTGGAAATGCTCCGGCTTATCCCCTCGGATCCATACCGGTTCAAATCCAAACCCGCGTATTAATTCCTTTAGCTCTCTTTCCGATTTCCGCGCATAAATCGACGGCGCCGAGATCTTATATCCGTTTAGATGCAAAATTGGCAGCACTCGCCCATTTTTTTCACTAGTTAATAAATTCCGTAAATTCAGCGAATCCAGCGCCGTAGCCGTCTCTAGCTCTCCGTCGCCAATCAGCACCGCTATAGTTTTTTCCGGATGTCCTAGAGCCAAGCCATAAGCATTAGCCAAAGCATAACCCAACTCTCCACCTTCCGTAATAATTCCCGGCGTCATCGGACTAGCGTGACTTGGAAAACCGTCTGGCCACGAAAATCTCCTGCAGAGATAAGCCAAACCGTCTGCGTTCCGGGTTGCAAAACGGTCAATTCTTTCTAACTCTCCGTCCACCCATAAATTCGCATTCAGCGCCGGAAACCCGTGTCCTGGCCCCAGGATAAAAACAAAATCCGGGTCATCTCTAAAAAAACTCTTCAAATTCGCATAAGCCACATTGATACCGTGGCATGTTCCCCAGTGCCCTAGCAAGCGCGGCTTGATATCGTCAAAAGCCAAATCCCTTTCTAGCAAATAATTATCTTGCAGATAGAGTTGCGCCACTGTCAAATAATCGCACAGCCGCACCCGCCGCCGGATTTTTTGCATCGCCTCAAAACTATTCTGCCCACTCATACTTACATCCATTATACCATAAACTTTTTATTTTCCGTCGATATAAGCTTTGATCTTCTCAATCTCGTCTCTGAGCAGCGCCGCTCGTTCAAACTCCAAGTTTGCCGCCGCTAGCTGCATCTCAGATGACAGTTGTTTGATTAGCGCTGGCAATTCATCTTTCGGCACTCGCTTAATGTCTAGCTTATTTTCCTTCTCTTTTTCCGGGATAATCGCCCGTAGCCCCTTCGAAATTTCCTTTTTCACTGACTTTGGCGTAATCCCGTGTACGTGATTATATTCCTTTTGGATCTCTCGCCGCCGGTTGGTTTCCGAGATTGCCTTTTCCATACTTTCGGTGATAAAATTCGCATACATGATTACTTTTCCTTCTTCGTGCCTAGCCGCTCGTCCAATTGTTTGAATTAGCGCCGCCTCAGACCGCAAAAACCCTTCCTTGTCTGCATCTAGAATCGCCACTAACGACACTTCCGGCAAATCCAGCCCCTCGCGCAATAAATTAATCCCCACTAATACGTCATACACACCTTCACGCAAATCCCGCAGGATATCGCCCCTCTCCAATGTGTCAATATCCGAATGAATATACGCCGTCTTCACGCCTCGTTCCTTCAAATGGTCCGTCAGGTCTTCCGCCATCCGCTTAGTCAAAGTCGTGATCAAAGTCCTCTGTCCTTTAGCAATTCGCCGATCAATCTCTTCCATCAAATCATCGATCTGCCCATCCGAACTTCGCACTTCAATTTCTGGATCCAGCAGTCCCGTCGGCCGAATTACCTGTTCTGCCGGCTCCGGGCTGTGCTCGAGCTCATATTCTCCCGGCGTCGCCGAGACGTAAATCGCCTGATTAATATGCTCTTGGAACTCACCGTAAGTCAGTGGCCGATTATCCAAAGCTGACGGCAAGCGAAACCCGTATTCAACTAGATTTAGCTTTCGCGCATGGTCGCCATTATACATCCCCCGCACTTGCGGCAAGGTCATGTGCGATTCGTCCACCATCAACAGCCAATCTTCCGGAAAGAAATCCAGCAGCGTTGAAGGCGGCTCCCCTGGCTTCCTTCCTTCCAGGTGCCTAGAATAATTTTCAATCCCCTTCACGAATCCCGTCTCTTTTAGCATCTCTAGGTCATATTTAGTTCGCTGCGACAGCCTCTGCGCCTCCAGATATTTTTGATGCTTTTCAAAATATTTCATTCGTTCCTCAAACTCTTCCCGAATTGTCGTCAAGGCATGTTCTAACTGACTTTTCGGCGTAGCATAATGCGTATTCGGGAACAAATGCACACGGTCGGGCTTTTCCCGCACTTCAAAGGTTAGCGGATCCACGATTTTTATTTCCTCCAACGTGTCAAACCCAAACTCAAACCGATATGCATATTCCCCGTTCGCCGGATACAGATCAATTGTATCCCCCATCACCCGGAAATTCCCCCGTTCAAACGCCAAATCATTCCGATGGTATTGTATAGACACTAATTTCCGGATAAATTCCAGTTGTGATAAATTTTCATTTTTTGATATCTCAAAAGACATCGTTAGGTAATTCTCTGGCGAACCAATACCATAAATACACGATACCGAAGCTACCACAATCACATCCCGCCGCGTCAAAAGCGCTTCCGTCGCCCCGTGCCTCAGCCGGTCAATTTCATCGTTTATCGCTGAATCTTTTTCAATATAAGTGTCCGTCGACGCAATATACGCCTCCGGCTGATAATAATCGAAATACGATACAAAATAATGCACCTCATTCTCCGGGAAAAACTCCCGAAACTCCGAATAAAGCTGCGCTGCCAAAGTTTTATTATGTGCCAAAATCAAAGTCGGCCGCTGCGTTTTTTCAATTATATTCGCCATGGTAAAAGTTTTACCAGACCCCGTCACGCCCAGCAACGTCTGCTCTCGCACTCCCGACAACACTCCATCCGTCAGCTGTTTGATCGCCGCCGGCTGATCCCCCATCGGCTCAAATTTTGATTTTAGTTTAAACTTACTCACTTTCTAATTATATCACGGACGCCTTTTTGAGGACCGTAAGCTTGGGCGAGCGCCCTTGAGCGTGTCCGAAAAGAGGCATTCGTGATATAATGTAGCATATGAAATATCAGGTTACCGTTAAACCCGGCAGCTCACAAGAGAAAATCGTCGAAACCGGCGACCATGAGCTCACGGTCTATCTTCGTGCTAAACCCCACGACGGCGAGGCCAATGAGGCCCTCATCAAGGCAATTTCAAAACATTTCAAAGTCCCTAAAACCACCATCGTCATCACTCGTGGCGCCAAATCTCGCATTAAGACCATTGAATTTTAAAATAACAACTGACCATAGAAAAACCGCCGCTCTTAAAGCGACGGCTTTTCGTAGCCTTGATATGCGGATGGACCCTACTCAAAGTAGAGATTCGGTTCGTGCGTCTTTGACCACTCCTTCCAGGTCTCCAAATTGGACGTCCTGCGATTCCCTTCGAATAAACCGGAGACATGCTCGTCGATCGTGCGCAATCCCGGGAAACAGCGCACTTCTTCGTCCAGCAGCTCTTCGTAGGCTTCCCGCAACACGGTGTCACCTTTGCGCATCTCGGCCAAAGCCTTGGCTACCGCGAGGTAAATTTCCACCTCGCAATACGGATATTCGCCGATGCAGGCCGAGCAGATAAACCGCCCCAGAGAAGTCTTAAGCAACAAGACTTCCTCGTCAAAACCCGCTTCCGGGTAGCAGACGATAATGCCTTTCTCGTCAGTCCGTACCGTGGACATCGTTGCAGTCATGTGATTTACTACCCAACTGCTAGACTTGTCCGCACAGCGCTCTTCTACTGCCCCTCCGTCAAAGTCAAACTCCACAATCACGTCCCCGACCGTGGCTTCTTCGTCCTTTTGCCCCACCAAAAGGAACGATCCGGTCGTCGTCGGACGCTGGAGTTTGCGCAGTACGTCTCGCACTACGGTTAAAATCACGTTCACCTCTTCCTTGTACAGCGTAGTCTCGGGGTTGCAGTTTGTGCGGCAATTTTTCAGCTCCATTTTTTCTCCTTCTCCGCAATATACAACTACGATGGTAAAAAACTCCCACCTTACCACCATTATATCACACTTATGCCAAAAAGTCAAGGATTACAGAGGCTCTACAACTACTCTTCGCGAGATTTCATGGTTGGAAATGGCACCGCTTCCCTACCTGGCACCCCTTCGAGCAGCCAGAAATTTCGCTCTGAGTTACCCCAGCCACAAGCCGGTGGCATCCCGTATTCTAGCATCTCCACAAAATCCATATCCATCATCTGGGCCTCCTCGTCACCCGCATCGCGCGCAGCCTGCTGTTCCTCGAACCGTCCCAACTGGTCCAACGGATCGTTTAATTCCGAAAAGCCATTCCCCATTTCTGTTCCGGCGATAATCGGGTGAAACCGCTCCGTCACCAACGGATTATCTGGCGACTTCTTTGCTAGTGGCGACAACGATAGCGGTTCTTCTACTAGCCAATACGGCCCCGCCGAAGTCTTGCGAATTAGCTTCCATACATCGTCAATCAAATGCGGCGTAGAAGTATTCTCGAGTTTCTTCACGAACTCTTCCCGCTTCAAATCTTTCGCTTCCCAATTTTCTAGCAAAACTTTGATCAACTGTTCTCGATCCGGGTTAAATACGTCCACGCCAAACTTTTCACGCAAAAGATCCGCATATTTCACTCGCGGCCATTCACAGTCTAGATCAATCTCAAACCCACCTACATTAAATTTCAACGTTCCCCAGGTCTCTTTGCAGACATATTTGATCATTTCCTCGTAAAACTTCATCCCGTCTTCGTAATTTTCGTAGGCGGCGTATGCTTCAAAAGCAATATGTTCCGGCAAATGCTCGTCGTCCACACCTTCATTACGAAATCTCGGCCCAATGTCATAGACTTTTTCAAATCCACCCCCTAACAGCCGCTTCAAAGGCAGCTCATGCGAAATGCGCAGATAAAAATCTTCATCCAATGCATTCATATGAGTAGTAAACGGCGTCGCATCCGCCCCGCCCGTCGTGTGCTCCAGCACCGGGATATTCACCTCGATAAACCCATGTGAATTCATAAAATCTCGTGTCGCCTGCCAAAATCGCGATCGCCGCACTAGTCGCTCTCTCACCTCTTGGTTCACATTCATATCTACATAGCGCCGACGATAACGCTCTTCTTTGTTGGTAAATTTCTCCGGCAACGGCCGCAAAGTCTTAGTCAGCAGCCGCACATAATTCGCAAACACCGAAATCTCGCCCGTTTGCGACTTATCTACCACCCCAGTCGCTTCGATAAAGTCCCCTACGTCCAGCAACTTGATATCTTTCACTCCTAGCAGCCCTGCCGGCGTTTCCGCCCCGTCTGCCTTCATAAAAATCTGCACTTCGCCAAAATAATCCCGCACTTTGACAAAAGCCAACTTGCCAAACGAACGGATCGCCACAATCCGCCCTGCGATCGTCACCTCTTGCCCTTGCCGTTCGTCAAAATGATCAATAATCTCCGAAATCTTGCAATTTCGCCCCGACTTCGACGGGTACGGCTCAATCCCCCGCGCCCGGATTTCTTCTAATTTTCTCAACCGCTCCTTGCGGTAATCTTCTAGTAACATACCTCTATTATATCATGTT
>JAZRAP010000011.1:0-2993 GCA_045634665.1 Candidatus Nanosyncoccus sp. | reverse complement strand
CCGAAAGATCCAGATGATTATCTTTCAACATTCCCAAACGAATTTTTGGCCCCTGCAAATCCTGCAAAATCGTCACGCTCCGACCTTTTTTCTCTGCCGCCGCCCGAATCCACTTTATCTGCTGATCACGCTCTTCGTTTGACCCATGCGAGCAATTCAATCTACAGCCATTCACCCCCGCCATGATTACTCCTTCTACTTTTTCCGCCGTATTCGTCGCCGGCCCAATCGTTGCTAAAATTTTTGTTCTTTTAAATAGTTTGCTCATATATAATATATTACCATAAGTTGCATTTTTATGATAATATAAGCTTATGGTTAGATCAAAAAACCGCTCTAATTTTGGCCTACAAAAACCCCGCACGCCGGTCTCGGCTTATCGCTATGCTGTTACTTCCAAAAACACCATTACGATCGTCATAGTTATCGCCGCGGTTCTCGTTTTTATCGCAGTCATCTGCTCGGTTTTGTTAAACCCCGAACGTCAAGTCAAACTCAAATTTGAGGCCCTCGCCACCAATTATTACGAAAACGTTTTTTACACCAATCTCATAAATTCCGAAAACTTTTCCGGAAGTCCTCAAAAATCTCTCGAAAAATACACCGAAACCGGTCTCTCCCCTATGACCTTACGTCAACTCATTCTCCATGACACCGACGCCACCCAGGACACCGCCAATTACCTCCTCAAATACTGCGACGAAAACGAGACTCGCGTCACTTTCTACCCCGAACCATCCTATTCCAAAACCTCCTACCGCGCCGAATACACCTATTCTTGCAATTTCTAGCCAACAAAAATGGTGATCTCGGCGGGAGTCGAACCCGCGTTGTCGGGATGAAAACCCGATGTACTAACCGTTATACTACGAGACCAACAAACATATTATAACAAAATATCGTCAAGAAATCAACTTCAAAAACTCTTCCTCGTGGATTATTTTTATCCCTAACTTCGCGGCTTTTTCCGTCTTTGACTTCCCCGGCTTCTCCCCCACAATGAGAGCCGTAGTATTTTTCGTCACCGACGAAGTCACCGTCGCGCCCAAACTCCTTAATTTGTCCTCAGCCTCTTCTCGTCCCATACTTGCCAAAGTCCCCGTCACAATATACGACTTACCCGTGAGCGGTAATGGGGCATTTGTTTCATTTTCCGGCCACACCCCCAAATCTTTTAGCTCCACCAATAGTTGCAAATTATCTTCATCACTAAACCACGCCAAAATCGACTCCGCTACCACCTCACCAATATCCGGCACCGCCAGCAGTGCATCTTTCGTCGCATCTCTTAAAGCCTCCAAGCTCTTAAACTCTCGCGCCAACGCCGTCGCCGTTTGCGCTCCCACATGCCGAATTCCTAGCGCCGTAACAAATTTCGCCAATCCTGGATTTTTAGATTTACCAATCGCCTCTACCAAATTAGCTGCCGACAATTCTCCAAATCTCTCCAGCTTCGCCACCTCTGGCACTTTCAACCGATACAAATCTGCAATCGACTTCACCAACCCCGCATCCACCAATGCCACCACATTTTTTTCGCCTAACCCCTCAATATTCAGAGCCGGCTTACTCGCATAATATTCGATCGCCCGTTTCAGAATAAAATCAGACGACTCCCCCTTCACTCGGTACACCACTTCCCCCTCCGGCCGTTCAAACGAAAGCTCCGGATATTGCTGCCGCAAAGCTTTCTCATAGTCAAACGGTTCAGTGCCTTCCGGCCGCAAACTCACCAAAACTTCTTTTACCTGTGGAATAATATCCCCCGCCTTATAAATAATCACCGTATCACCGATTCGCACATCCAGCCTAGCAATTTCATCCGCATTATGCAAAGACGCGTGTCTTACCGTCGAACCAGCCACCACCACCGGATCCAAAATCGCCACCGGCGTCGCCGCTCCCGTCCGCCCAATCGAAATCACAATATCTCGCACCACCGTCGTCGACTCTTCCGCCGGGAATTTATAGGCCACCGCCCCCCGCGGCGTTTTCCCCACAATCCCCAATTTATCGTAAACCGCCCGATCGTTAATTTTTATCACCATCCCATCCGTATTAAACGGTAAACCTTTCCGATACTCATCTAAATCTTCTATATAATGAAACATTTGTTTCATTTCTTTCGCCGCAAAAACTCGATCCTCATTCGAAGTCTGAAAACCAAAAGCCCTGAGCTTTTCATATGCCTCTTTCCAAGTCAAACTCTCCGGCGTCACCAAATCGTAGGCGATGAATTTCAGCGGCCGGCTCGCCGCCACTTTTGGATCTAGCTGCCGAATCGACCCCGCCGCCAAATTCCGCGGATTCGCAAACTCCGCCTCCCCGTTTTTTCGCTGCCGCTCATTCAACTCCTCAAAATCTTTCTTAAAAATCACTATCTCCCCCCGCACTTCCGCTTCTTCTGCGTCAATCCTCAAAGGCACATTTTCAATCGTTTTCACATTAAGCGTTACATCCTCACCCACCATCCCATCCCCTCGCGTCACCGCCTGCACAAAAATCCCATCCCGATATTTCAACGAGCACGCCAACCCATCCATTTTGATATCTGTGAAAAATTCTTTAATCTCACCACCGGGTATCAATTTCTCGTTCCGAGTAATCCAATCCCGCACTTCCTCCTCACTAAACACATCTGCCAGCGAAATCATCCGTTTTTCATGCCGCACTTTAGAAAACTTATCCAAAGGTTTCCCCGCCACCCGTTGCGTCGGCGAATCCGGCGTAATCAAATCCGGATATCTTTCTTCCAATAAGGCCAATTCGTGTTTCAAAGAATCCGCCGCCGCCTCGCTCATCGTCGACTCATCTAAAACATGATAATGATACCTGTAGTCATTAATAATTTTTCTAAGTCTTTCTACTCTTTTTTGGGCATCCAACCTATCCATTATTCTATTTTATCATATTCAAAAATCAAAATGGAATTCACTTCTATTTTGATTTTCTAACTGGTTTCTTTTGCTAAACTTTTCTTTTCCGAAAGAAAA
>JAZRAP010000010.1:0-5697 GCA_045634665.1 Candidatus Nanosyncoccus sp. | reverse complement strand
TACATGTTAATTGTAAAATCGTTGCACTTTTATTTTATCACGCTAATGTCGGAGTGGGCAAGACTTGTTTTTTGAGGGGATTTATATTATAATAATGTTTATGACTTTGAATAAAGATTTGGTACGAAATGTGGCGATAATTGCCCATGTAGACCATGGCAAGACGACGCTGGTGGATGGACTTTTGAAGCAATCCAATACTTTTCGTGATAACCAAGCAGAGATGCAGCAAACTTTGATCATGGACTCGATGGATCAGGAGCACGAGCGAGGAATTACGATTACCGCTAAGCAGACTTGCGTGCATTATAATGGCTATAAAATTAATATTATCGATACGCCGGGGCATGCGGACTTTTCAGGAGAGGTAGAGCGGACTCTGAACATGGCGGACGGGGTGTTTTTGATCGTGGATGCACAAGAAGGGCCGATGCCGCAGACGAAATTTGTCTTGCAAAAGGCGTTGGAGTTAAATTTGAAGCCGGTGGTAGTGATAAATAAAATTGATAAGCCGGCGGCGCGAATTGATGAAGTTTTGTCTGAAGTTGAGAGTTTGTTTTTGGAACTGGCGACGGATGAATCGCAACTATTCTATCCGGTATACTATGCGGTGGCGCGCGAAGGCAAGGCCGGTCGCACAACCGATCTGGACGACGACCTCAAAGTGATTTTTGAGTCAATTATAAACGATATCCCGGCGCCGTCGGTGGATGCAGAAGCAGAATCGGCGCAGCTTTTGGTGGCGGCACTGGCGGCAGATAATTATCTGGGGAAATATTGCATCGGTAAAATTTTCAGAGGAAAATTGAAAAAAGGACAAAATGTAAAGATTTTGCATGAAGGTTTGGTAAAAACTGGCAAGATTGATAATTTGTTTGTCTATAAGGGACTAGGGAAGGAAGAGGTGCAGGAGGCGATAGCGGGGGACATTGTGGCGATTACGGGGGTATCGGAAGCGAATATTGGTGATACGATTGCCACGGGTGATAATCCGGAGGCCTTGCCGACGATAGAGTTGGAAGCGCCGACTTTGTCCATTTACATCGGACCAAATACTTCGCCGCTTAAAGGACGCGAGGGGGATTTTACGACTTCTAGGCAAATTGCGGAGCGACTGGAAAAAGAGCTAGAGACGAATATTGCCTTGAAAATCCAGCCGGATGGACTAGGGTATAAAGTGTCTGGCCGGGGGGAGTTGCATCTGTCGGTATTGATAGAGACGATGCGGCGGGAAGGCTACGAGCTAGAGGCGGGGCGACCAGAGGTGGTTTATAAAGAAATCGACGGACAAAAATGTGAGCCGATTGAGAGCTTGACGATCGAGGTGGCGCCAGAATTCGTGGGAGCAGTATCGCAAGAATTGGGGGTGCGCAAAGCTGAACTAAAATCACAAGATTTGACGACGAGCGGCTCAACGAGGTTTGTGTATGAGATTTCGACGGCAGCGCTGATTGGGCTGCGGAATAATTTGCTAACGGCGACCAAGGGCACGGTGTTGATGTCGTCCATCCCTTCGGGGTATCGGCCAGTGGAGGGGAAATACAAACCGGAACGAAACGGAGCCTTGATCGCCGCGGAAGCTGGAAAATCCACGGCTTATGCGTTAGATTCGGCACAGGCGCGAGGAATTTTGTATATTCCGCCCGGGGCGGATGTGTATCAAGGAATGATTGTGGGGCTATCTAATAAAAAAGAGGATTTGGATATCAATGTTTGCCGAGAGAAACAGTTGACGAATATGCGGACGCATGCGTCGGACGGGGCGATCCAGTTGACGCCGCATACGCAGCTGTCTTTGGAACAGTGTTTGGATTTTTTGTTAGATGATGAGCTGTTAGAGGTGACGCCGCAATCTTTGCGACTGCGCAAGCGCCAGCTAGACCCGGTGAAACGCAAAAGAGAAAATCGACGGTAATTGACTTTTTAGCTTAAGTGTGGTATAATTAGGGGAGCTAGTTTTGGTGGGGAAACAGTACATTGATAGGAAGGTGGCAAGATGGGTTTCACGGTGATGGCGACGGCGACGATGATAGTGGTTTTTGCTATTGCGCTAGTAGCAATAGTGGCACATGAAGTGTACACGGGTATAGCAAAGAGAAAACGAGAGGCGGCGTTAAAATACTTACTAAACGCGACCGGACGGATGTATTTTTACGGACAACCGGTGGCAAAATGCCTGGAAAAGGGCGTGGTTTGGAAACTGGCTTGGGATGGTATTGGCGATTTTGCGAGACCTATGGGGCATTTGGTACTCTACGCTCTGGGGAACAAAGGGAGTGGGAACACTCAAATATACTGGTCTGAACGCTATGATCACTCCATAAGGCGGAGCTATTACCTCGTGTATGTGGTCTTTGACTACTGCGGGTGGCAATGGATACTGGATTTGTGTGGCCAAGGGCTAGATGAACACAGCTTCAGGCGCTTCAAGGGGTCAAAAGATTTAGACTCTGCTAGTTACGAATACTGGGACATGTCTAGACGGGAACGTCATTCGGTGGAAAATTGCACAGATCCGGAGCGTTCGAATTTGGCCCCAGATTTTCGTTACATGGAAACAGAGTTGAAGAAGTTCGAGGCAGAAACTGAGCATTTGGTGAAGTTTTTAACTACGGCGTAGCCCTGCTTTTGCGCTTTTGCGCTCTTGTGTAGCTCTCGAGCCACCTCAATTTAAAGCCTCTGCTTTTGCAGGGGCTTTTGAATTTCGTGATAAAATAGAGGTATGTTGATAGATACGCATTGCCATTTGCACGACCGAGAATTTTTTTCCGAAGAGCAGGCCTGCGAGATGTTGGAGCGGGCGCGGCAAAATGGGGTAGAAAAAATTATTTGCATTGGGACGTCGGATGAGGATTCTTTGGCGGCGCGTGAGTTTGCTTCTCGGCATGACGGAGTGTATTGGACTTACGGCATACATCCCGAAAACGCTAATGGTATTCCAGCGGGGGTCCTGCCGGACTTTTCCTTCCCACGGCTCCTCCCTGACGGGAGTTCCGTGGGATCCCTCCCAAGTCCGTCACCCTCCTCCTGCATAGGCATTGGGGAAGTCGGGCTAGACTATCATTACGAGGGGTGTGACCGAGAGGCGCAGATACGACTGTTTGAGGAGATGCTGCAGCTTGCGGTGAATAATGACCTGCCGGTGTCGTTTCATGTGCGAGAGGCATTTGACGACTTTTTTCCGGTAGTAGCGAATTTTCCGGAGGTGCGCGGAGTAGTGCATTCGTTCACGGACAATAAAAAAGTACTGAAACGGATTTTGACAGAGACAGATTTTTATGTGGGAGTAAACGGTTTGGCGACATATTCAACTTTGCCGATGCCGCCGCTAGAGCGAATACTCTTGGAAACGGATGCTCCTTTCTTGACACCAAAGCCGTTCCGTGGTATAATTAACGAGTCAGCCTATGTTCGCAATATAGCCGAATGGCTAAGCAAAAAATTAGGGCTAGACTTCGAGATCATAGAGAAGGAGACCACGAAAAATGCCAGCAAGTTATTCCGGTTTTAAAGTTCCGTCTTTTGCTAGGGCTGAGGCCTATAATTTTGAGGCCACTAAAGATACTTTTGAAATATACCGAGAACTTAGTCAAATCGCAGAGGAGATTGAAGCATGCCGCGCCGAAAATTCTTAAAGCCGAAAAAAGCTCGATCAACTTATACTAATCGGCTGAGTTATGATGATTTGATAAATGCCGAATCGGCGCTGGGACGGACATTGTTTGGTCCAATCCCGGTGGGTCACCAGCGGGAGTTTTTTGCCGCACGCAAAAATGTATGGATTTGGCACGAGAGTTGGGTGGATAATTTCGGAGCTTGGCAAGAATTGACAGTGCGGTATGAGGTGCGTCCGACTGGGGTGTTTAAACGAGCGAATAAAGGCAATTACGAGAAAATTGAGGGCGAGGAACTAAACAACTTTCGGAAAGCGGCGCATTCTTATCTAAACCTTGTCAAAACAAAACTCTATTGCTAAAATAGAGTTATGAGCAAGATCACTAACGCGGAGCTCGCGGCGGCGTTTGAAGGCGAGCCAACAAAAAAGGCCGCAAAGAAAACCCAAATTGAATCTAAAGGGCCTGATAAAAAGAGAAAAATTATTTCAATAAGCGTGCTGGTGATTGGTTTGATCACGCTGGTGGTAGGCGTGGTTTTTTTGGTTTTGAATATTATGCAAGCGAATAAGGCCGCGGACGGGGATTTTCTAGTGACGACGGGGAACTGGACATTGGAAAACGAGCCTAGCGTGGTGTGGAATTTTACCGAGGTTGGCAAAGGTACCTTGACCACGAATAATCATACTAATGATTATGATTTTAAGTGGGCGATTAAAGACGACAAATTGATGATTGAGACGGATTGGCTGTATAATTTGGAGGATGAATATACTTATAATTTGGATCAGGGTGGGAAGGTTTTGACCCTGACAACGGAAGGTGGCGCGGAGTATAAGTTTGTTGCAAAATAGGCATAATTCTGTTATAATATTTTTATGATTTATCTTGACCACGCGGCGGCGACGCCGGTATGCCGGAAAGCTTTGGAGGCGATGAAGCCGTATTTTGCGGAGGAGTTTTTTAATCCCTCTAGTGCGTATTTGCCGGCAAAAAAGGTAGCAGCGGATTACGAGGCGGCGAAATCTGGGATTGCACATTGTATCGGGGCGAAGGGGTCTGATCTGGTAATTACCGCCGGGGCGACCGAGGCGAATAATTTGGCGTTTACGGTGGTGGGGCGCAACCATGGTAAGGCTGCGGTCTTATATCTCGAAACCGAGCATGATTCGGTGCGGTGCGTGGCGGAATCTCTCGGCGGTGCTGCTGTCAAAGTCTTGTCGTCTGGAGCGATAGACCTGGCGGATCTCAAGGGTAAAATCACAGATGAGACTGAAATGATTTCGGTGTCGCTTTGCAACAATGAGCTGGGGACGATCCAGCCCTTAGCGGAGGTGGCAGCGATAATTCGGGAAGTGAAGATGGATCGGATGGAGCGAGGGGTGAAGCGACAACTGCTACTACATTCGGATGCCTCGCAGGCGCTGAATTTGATGGATATTAGCGTAGCAAGACTAGGGGTGGATCTTTTAACTTTGAATTCGGCAAAGGTGTATGGGCCAAAGGGGGTGGGGGCACTATACGTTTCGCATGATGCCAGGTTGCGACCTCTGGTAGTTGGGGGCGGACAGGAGCAGGGTCTACGCTCCGGCACAGAAAATGTGTCAGGGGTGATTGGTTTTGCGGCAGCTGCAACTGAAGCTAAAAAACATATCAAAAACAATCGTCTAAAGTATCGTGAGTTAAAGCGAATTTTATTAGATGATTTACAGGGGTATGAGCTGATCAATAAAAAGCATACGCTTGACAATTTCGTTGTTTTGTGCTATAATGGTTTAGATGCAGAGAGGCTTGTTTTCTTATTAGAGGAACAAGGGGTGTATGTGGCGACGGGGGCGGCGTGTGCGGCTTCAAAGGGGGTGCGTTCGCACGTATTGGCGGCAATTGGGCTGTCCGATTCCGAAATAGCCGGGTCTTTGCGGCTGTCTTTAGGCGAACTAAATGATACTGAACAGATGCACGAAGCCGTTCGAATTATCAATGAGGTAGTGGCAAAAGAACGTGCGCGGGTTGACGAAAACCCTTGCGCTTGATGATTTTTGATTTTAGGGGTAAACTAGAGACAGGTTTAGTGGGCAAACAG
>JAZRAP010000009.1:0-10161 GCA_045634665.1 Candidatus Nanosyncoccus sp. | reverse complement strand
GTAGCGGGGAAGGACGATGGCGGTGAGGGCGAAGACGGTGGCAACGAGCATGACGTGGCTGGAAGGGAAGGAAGGTTCGCCGGAGCCATTGGGGCGGGTGTTCCAGATGAGGAGGTGGTCGAAAATGAAATAAGTGGCAGCCATGAGGGCAACGGGGACGAGCGCCCAGCGGAGCTCGGGGTCGATTTTGGCGAAAGATTTGGTTTTGATCCACTGGCAAAGCGCGAGGATGGCGAAAAGTGCCAATACAGCAATGGCAGCGATTAAGATGATATTAGTGATTAAATCCCAGTCCATAATTCAATTATAACATGGCGCAGATGGTGCGGAGGATGGAGTTTAGTTCGCGTTCTTTGTGATGGTTGGAGTTGGCCCAGAAAAGTTGGGCGTGGGGGAGTTTTTGGCTGATTTGGTAGGCAAATTTGGGCGGGCAAACGAGGTCGGAGCGGCCTTGGACAATGTAGGTTGGACATTTGATTTCTGTGGCGTGGTTTAAGAGGTAGTTTGGTTCGGGGAGAAAACAATTATTAAAGATATAGTGAGTTCCGATTTGGACTGGAATGGGGTCGAAATCATCCTGTGGCTCGGGGGCATGGAGGTCGGAATCGTAGCTGGCAATGGTAGCTTCGGCGGTTCTGAGGAGGCGAAGGGCGCGTTGGCTCTCTGTTGGGGCGCCGGTAGAGATGGTGGTCTGGAGATGGTCTGCAAGGTTTTGGTGATGTTCTTCTGGAATATCGGCAAGAACCTGGGCATAAGTGTCAGGGAAAAAGGTGCCGAGGCGATCAAATATCTCGGGGTAGTCGTTGGCGCCGCTATAAACGCCGCCGATGACGAGAGTTTGGACTTTGGCTGGGTTTTTGATGGCGTAATAGAGGGCTAAGCAAGAACCCCAAGAGTAGCCGTAGAGATGAAAATTTTTGATTTTGAGATGATCGGTGATTTTGGTGATGTCTTCGGCTAGGGCGTCGGTGGTGTTGTTTTTGAGGGAACCGTATGGGGTGGACTGGCCGCAACCGCGCTGGTCGAAAAAGATGACACGATGAGTTTTTGGATTGAAGGGTCGTTTGTGGCGATCTTCGACATTGCCGCCGGGGCCGCCGTGAAGGAAAATGAAGGGAGTTTTGGAATTTGGATTGCCCCAGTCAACGACGTGGAGTTTATGGTCGTCGCCGACGTCGAGCATGAAGGTTTGGTTGGTGAATTTATCTGGTGTCATGGTGGTCTCCTTTGGGATAATTATAGCAAATAAAATAAGCCCCCAAAGAGTTTTTATTTTATTTGATACGACCCGGTGAAAGAGGCCGCAACTATGTTGGAGAAAGATTTGATGATATAATAAGTATACTATGGTCTATCTGGATTATGCGGCTACTAGCCCACTTTTGCCGGGAGTGATAAATGCAATGCATGAAGCAGAGCAAAAGTATTTTGCTAACGCTTCCGCACTTCATACGCCTGGCCATCTTTCGATGAACAAAATTGAAGAGACGCGTGAGTTATTGGCTAAACTGATCAATGCAGATTTAGATGAGATTATTTTTACTTCTGGTGCTTCCGAATCGAACAATACTGTTATTCGTACTTTTGAGAACCATAAAATCATCACTTCGCCGCTTGAGCATCATTCTATAATTGAGTCTGCAAGGGAACTAAGCGGAAATGAAAAACCAGCACTCTACTCTTATATGTACGCCAATAATGAGATTGGAGAGTTATTGCCGATAAAAGACATCGCTAAAAAAGCACATGCGGAAGGTGGCTATATCCATTCTGATTTGACGCAGGCGCTCGGTAAGGTTCAACTAGATGCGAAAGCGCTGGATTTGGATTATGTAACGTTTAGCGCGCATAAAATTGGCGGGCCGATTGGGGTAGGTGCACTTTATGTCAGAAAAGGAGTACCGTTTAAACCATTGATAATTGGTGGTAGTCAGGAGAAACATCGTCGTGGGAGTACCTATAATACGGTGGGGATTATTGGTTTTGGTGCGGCACTAAAATATGTCATAGAAAATGAGACTTGGAAAATATATGATACGAAAATTCGTAAATTGCGAAATAAATTGGCTGAGCGAATTCTAGCTGAAGTATCTGGGAGTAGTTTGAACACTAAACTAGATAATTCTTTGCCAAACATATTAAATGCATCGTTTGAAGCCGCTGAGGGTGAATCAATTCAACTATACCTGGATGCGGAGGGAATTATTGTTTCTACTGGTTCGGCGTGTGCGTCGGGTGATATAAAGCCAAGCCATGTGTTAATGGCGAAAACAGGGGATGCGGAAGTAGCCCACTCGTCGATTCGTTTTTCGTTTGGTTTAGGCAATACCGAAAAGGATATTGAAAAAGTGATGGCGGTTTTGCCAAAGATTATTGACAGGTTGCAGAAAATTAGTACAGTAGAAAGGAGAACAAAATGAACGAAGGACAAGATTGGGTATATTCAGATATCGTAAAAGATCATTTTTTGCACCCGCGTAATTATTTGTTTGGCGACGAGTCAAAGTTTGATTATGATGCTGTTGGAGTTGTGGGTAATCCGATTTGCGGGGATCAAATGAAGATGTATATTAGAGTGGATGACGATGAGATTGAAGATATACGATGGAAAACTTATGGCTGTGCTTCTGCTATCGCATCAACTTCGGCTTTGTCGGAGCTTGCGAAAGGTAAAACATTAGATGAAGCTCTTAAGATTTCAGCAAAAGATATTGACGATTTTTTAGGGACTTTGCCGAAACACAAATTTCATTGTTCTGTGTTGGGGCATCAGGCACTTGAAGATGCAATAAAAAAATACCGCTCTAAAGAAGCGAAATAAAAGCATAAACTTGGTACGCCCGACAGGATTTGAACCTACGACCTTTTGCTCCGCAAGCAAACGCTCTATCCAGCTGAGCTACGGGCGCACACTCTGATGGTCTACCGGGGAGCCTTTAGGGCTGTGCGGTAGATATGTGGATGTTTTGATTTTATTCTCGACATCCACCTAGAAATTAAATGAGCATCACCGTCAGAGGTGACGGTATTATTATACCATATTTTTGGGAATTGCGGGGGAAATTAATACTGGGCGAGATGATGATGGACGAACTCTTCGGGAGTGTAGGTCGGGACGGGGGAGTCGGTGAAATCGCGGATGTTGCGGGTGATGATGCAATCAATATTACAGCGGTCGGCGGTAATAGACATAAGCGCATCTTCGAAATCGCGCCAACTAGCGCCAAAAGCCCGGCGACAATCTTCGCCAGTGGTGTCAAGAATCGTCATGCAGCGCAAAATCCATTCAATAGCTCGGTTTACCCTAGTACGATCACGCATTTCGTGGCAACAGATATAGTAAATGTCCGTTAAGGATTTCGAGGTGACACATCCCTCTACATATCCTTTTTCAATTGCCAATAAAATCATTTGGGCATGGGCAGCAAACTGCTCGCGATCATTGAGGCCGTCTATCATGACGCAGGTGTCGACTATAGCCCGCATTTTTCTTTTAGACGCTCCCAGCGTGCTTCTTTGATGTCGACGTCGCCATGCAAAATGCCGAATAGTTCACTAATACTCCCTACCGGTTCGAAATCCTTGGTACTCCGCCTAGCTTGGGCGGAAGTGAGCCTAGCGGCGGTCTTGCCGTTTTTGGTAATTTCGATATCCTCGCTCTGGGCAAGGACGAGGTATTTACCAAAGTTTTGCTTAAATTCTGTGGCGGTGATAGTAGTCATTTTGCTCCTTTGGTTTGATTGTAGCAAAAATCGTGCGAAATGTCAAGAGATTTTGTGGGAAATCGTGCGATTTCGGCAGGTTTTTGGGGTGATTTTGTGCGAAAAGTGGCTATATTTAGGAAAAAACGTGCGAAATGTGGGGATATATCAGGTGGTTTTACGCTAGATTGCCGTATTCTGAGCGAAGGCGAAGATTGGAATCATACTGGAAAAGCTGGCGACGACGATGTGGAATCTCACCGGACTGGTCCACGATGCAATATTTTGCCTCCTCATGACTGCGCACTCTGGGAAAGTAGACTTTGCCGGAATGTTTAAGGGCACTAGCTTCGGCTAAGGCATCCATGAGCTCGTTGGCCTTTTCGACCTGCTCTTCACCGTAGATATTTTTCTCAAGATCGCGTTCGGCGCGACGATATTCTTCCCGTTTGGCCTCATTCTCCGAATCGTTTTCTGACCCAGCCCAAATGGCTTGGATTAGTTCGATTGCGTCTTTGCGAAAGTCGAGGGGGGTAGGATATTTAGAAGCGATTTCAAAAACGGCGCCGTTGTCCACTTCGTCAGGGTTATTCCAACGATTGCTGTCGTTAGTGCTGTGTTCTCCGTCGGCGCCATCGAGCAAGTAACCGATGATTTTCCTTTCGTGATAAACATCTGTGTCGGTTTTTCCTTTTTCGGGATCAGTGGCGTCTATTCGGCTCATGATCTCCATGGCTTTTTCAGGGTTTATTGCCTCTGAACGTTCAGTTGTCGCCTTAAGAAATTCTACAGCCTTGCCAGTGCCAATAACACCATCCTGCACCAAATATTGGAAGCGCTCGTAATCACATTCGCTGCTATCGGCATCGGTATAACTTTCCCAACGTTCTTTTCTTTGCGAACGGTCGCCAATATTGCCACCTCCTTTTTCTACCGCGCCATAGATGAACCGTTGCACCGTTGGACTGAGTTGTTTTTCTGCATCCGATTCGCCATGACCACGACGGCCGGCAAAGGGCTCCTTTTCTAGCTTGTCCCATTCTGTGTTGGGTTGGTTTTCTGGGGTGGTTGGGAGATTTTCTCCGTTCATTTGGTTCCTTTCTGCGCACCTTCTAACGGAAAGACTCCCAAGAAAAATGCGACTATTTACTTAGTCGCGAAACTACAGTTATTCTCATAGAGAACTCCTGGCGTAAATAGCCGCATTTTGTCCTCTATAAGAAAAAGGAATAACTGTAATTTCGCAATCTAATTGTCGCATAGATTAGAAATAAATGCAAGCAGGGGTTATTTTTTGGGGGAGGGGGATTTTTGGTTTCGGCGAGACTCACGCTTCTTTTTGATGGCCTTGAGGAGATGTTGGTGAGCGCGAAAGCCATATTTGCCGTTAATGGGGTCTTTGAAGAGGAAGGTCTTGAGAGGCTCCAGGGTGAGAGTCATGTAGCACCCAAAGAAAATGAAGAGGCCGAGGCAAGCTAGATATTGGGTAATGTAGGGGAGAGCCGGGGCGGCGAGGAGGCCATAGAAGGAGAGCTGGCCGAGGAGAATAGCAATGTAAAAGAGGGAGATGTCGATCGCGAGGATGGATTTTTTGGCAAAAAGGCGGTAGAAATAGAAAATCGCAGGGATGGTGAGGGCGATGACGAGAAGACTGACGAGTTTGGCGAGGAAGTAATTGGGCTCTGAACCATAGATGAGGCCGTCTACGAGACCCCAGGCAAAAGCGGCGGTGAGGGCGATTTTGATGTGCTCCCAGGTCGATTCGTTGACGGCGGTAAAGAGGCCGGCGATGCGATTGTGGTGAGACCAGTCGTAGAAAAAGTGGGCGAGGGTGCCGATAGCGGAGATGATGATGACGCTGAGCCAGAAAATAAGAATATTGTCCATATGGTTATTATAGCATGATTTTGGTTATGGTTTAAGCTGGGGAGGCTTTGTGGTATAATTAGGGCGGAAGCGTGGCCGAGTGGTTGAAGGCGCACGACTCGAAATCGTGTGGGCGGGTTGACCGTCTCGGAGGTTCGAATCCTCTCGCTTCCGCCATCAGGAACGCGTGAAAAGACCCGCCGAGGAGCGGGTCTTTTTTTGGTTGCTGGCGAGACGGGCTGAGGAGTTATTTAACTAGGCCTATGAACTCCTCTAGAGTGATACCGCGGCTAGAGATGATCTCGGCGACATCCTGCCCGACGTAGCGAAGGTGCCACGGCTCATAGGCGTAGCCGGTGATGTCTTCTTTGCCCGGCATGTACCGGAGAATGAAGCCGTGCTTTGGCAAAGCCTGGTGGATTTTGGCAAAATCTGCTTCGTCGGCAATCATGTCGTCGTTTTCGCGGATAGTTTTGCCGTCCTTGATGAGGAAGATATCTAGAGCCAGACCTGTGTGGTGTTCGGAATATCCGGGCACGGCAAGGTATTGACGACAATAATCTTCGCCATATTCGTCTAGCCACTCGTCCCAGATTTCTTGTTGCTCTTCGACGGAGCGATAGACGCTGTCTAGCTCGATGTCGATACCTTCTTCAAGCAACTCGTTGCGCAGGTCTTCGAAGTGCCCGAGGGCTGCCTCTTCGACCTGGAGCTCTTCGCCCAGAGAGTTTTGGGCGGTGACGAGTTTAACTCGGCTGAGCCAGTCGTCCGGGAGCTTGTTTTCCTTGTTGACGATTACCAGATAGGGATTTAGCTCGTCGTTGACGGAGTTGAACACCTGGGCAGGCGCATCGCTGCTGGACGAAGACGCTTTTGTCGTCCCGCAAGCCGTGAGGCCAAGGGCCAAGCACACTGCAAAAACTGCAACCATTATTTTTTTCATAAGGTACCTCCTAAGGCCCCACTTGTCGTACTAGGGGTACGACAGACGATAGAAACTCTCATAATTATGGCATAAAAGTTTCGTTTTGTCCAGAAGATATTTACTGGGGTCTTTTGCTTTGGGATAATTTTGGTATAATAGAGGTAGATAGAGGAGGCCTAGTGATGACAGAGGATAAGCCTGAAGAAAAACGAATTGAGATTTATAAGGGGCTGAGTGGGGAAGTGGTTTTTGATGTGGATGCGGAGGGGGAGACGATTTGGGCGACGCAAGCACAGATTGCACAGTTGTTTGGGGTGGATAGGACGGTGGTCGGGCGTCACCTGAGAAATATTTTTAATACCGGTGAACTGCGCGAGGATGTGGTATGTGCAAAAAATGCACGAACCAGTAGACATGGAGCGATGGCGGGAAGAACACAGACGCGGGAAGTAAAAATGTATAATCTGGATGCGATTATTTCGGTGGGGTATAGGGTGAATTCGAAGAAAGCGACGAATTTTCGGATTTGGGCGACGGGGGTCTTGAGGCGTTTTGTGACAGATGGGGTGGCAGTGAATGAGCGGAGATTGGAGGATTTAAGGGCGAAGAATGACGCGAAACACTTAAGGGAAGTAGAGAAGATGATGGGGCTAGTGAGGAGGCTCACGACCACGAAGTTGCTAGACGCCGGGGAAGCAAACGGGGTGCTAGAGGTGATTTCGCGCTATGCGGGGAGTTTTGAGACTTTGAAAGAATATGACGAGGGACATATTGATTTAAGATTTTTGAACAAAAAACGGCGACAAAAAGAATTGACAGTGGAGATGTGCGTGCAGGCCGTGGGGCAACTGCGGGAGAAAGTGGAAGGTGGGGATTTGTTTGGGAAAGAGCGGGGAGGGATGTTTGAGGGGAGCTTAGCTTCGATTTTTCAGAGTTTTGACGGCAAAGAATTGTATCCGAGCGTGCCGGAGAAGGCGGCGAATTTGTTGTATTTTGTCATTAAAGATCACCCGTTTTATGATGGGAATAAACGGATCGGAGCGCTGCTGTTTATTTTGTTTTTGACGCAGAATGATTGTCATTTGACAGAGAACGGGGAGACGAAGATTTCGGATCGGGCGCTGACGGCGATTGCCTTGCTTATCGCAGAAAGTGAGCCGAAGGAGAAGGTTTTGATAGTGAGTTTGATTTGCAAACTACTAGAGTAATTTGTAATTTTAAGGGAAGGTGATATAATTGAAGTATTATGGGAAAGAGGGAAAAGTCCAACCAAGGCAAAAACAAAAACGGTGGGTTTAGGGCTGGTTCGCAAAAATTAAGAGCGAAGATGCTGAAATCGTATTACGGAAATCCTCTGAAGGACATGAAACTCATAGCGATTACGGGGACGACAGGAAAGACTACGGTGGCGCATTATGTACACGAGATTTTGAAGGCGACTGGGGAACAGGTGGCGGTGCTAGCCAGTGATCAGCCGTTTAAGGTAGGGATGCTGCACAAGTTTTTGTCTGACGCGTGGAAGGCGGGGGCGAATTATGTGGTTGTAACGGTGCCGGCTGAGGGACTACGCGATAATGTGTTTTATGGTTTGCCGGTGACGGTGGCAGCGATGACGAATTTCGTGACGGCGGGACTTTCTGATATGGAGCCGAAAGAATACCTAGAAAACGAGAAAACTTTGTTTGATATGAAGCCGGAAATTGTGGTTTTAAACCATGATGATTTGAACTACGACACATTTGAGGAGTTTAATGGGACGAAAAAGACGGTGACGTTTGGGCAGAGTTCGGCGGATGTGAAGATTTTGAACTCAAAATTGTATTCCAAGGGGACAGAGGCGACGATTTCGGTGAAATCGGAAATTATTACGGTAGCGACTTTTGTACCAGGGGAAACAGCGGTGTCTTATATGGCGTGTGCGGCGGCGATTGCACATAGCTTGGAAATTGACAACGAGAAAATTATTGACGGGATCGCCGAATACAGTCCTGAGCAACCTTAATGTCTTCGAAATCGTGGGGGCCGTCGGCGCGGAGGATGGTTTTTTCGTGGCCTTTGCCGAGGATGAGGACGAGGTCGCCTGGTTTGGCTTTATCGATGGCGAGCTGGATGGCCTTCCCGCGGTCTAGCTCTTTGAAGAGGTCTTTGTTTGGGGTCTTGCCTTGTTCTTCGGCGCCTTTGATGAAGGCCTGTGCGATTTTCTCGGGGTCTTCGTCGCGAGAGTCGTCCTCGGTGATGATGACGATGTCGGAATACTTGGCAAGGATGCGGCCACGGATGGGGCGAGTGGAAGGGTCACGCCGGCCGGCGCCACCGTGGACGGAGATGATTTTGCCCTTGTGAGGGGTGACGGAGCTGAAGACTTTTTCGAGGGCGTCGGGGGCGTGGGCATAGTCGACAATGACGGTGAAGGGCTGACCTTCGTTAATGGTGGTCATGCGGCCCTCGACGCTATCTAAAGACTTGATGCCTTGTTCAATTTGCTGATTGGTGAGACCGAGCCTTTGACCGGTAATTGCGGCGGCGAGGGAATTATAGACGTTAAATTCGCCGGGGATTTTGGTCTCTATTTTTATATCACCAGACGAATATTTGACGCCGGTAGGTTTGAGCTCTATATCGGTGGCTCGGTGATCGCCGTGTTTGATGCCATAAGTAGTAAACTCACGAGATAGATTTTGGTAGTATTTGGTGGCTGGGTCGTCGGCATTGAGAATGCTGAATTTGGCGCGTTTGAAAAGTTTGCCCTTGGCGGCGCGATAGCGAGCGAAAGTCTTGTGGTAATCTAGGTGTTCGTGAGTGAGGTTGGTGAAAACAGCGATTTCGATAGGGATGCCTAGCGTGCGGAATTCGGCGAGAGCGTGAGAGGTGACTTCGAGGACGAGGAATTCGGCGCCTTGGTTTTTGATTTCTTGGATACGCTGATTGAGGGTGAAGGCGTCAACGGTAGTCATGTGGCCGAGTTCGGGCTTGAGTTTTTCTACGCCGTGAGCGACAGTGGTCATGAGGCCGGTCTTGTATCCAGCGTGATTTAGCATGTGCCAGATCATGAAGCTGGTAGTGGTTTTGCCATTAGTGCCGGTGACGGCGATGACCCTGAGGTTTTTGGCGGGGTGGTGGTATTTCATGGTGGCGGCAATGGCCTGAGCCCAGTGGTAGGGAATAGCTAGATCATTATAAAAAGGGAGTTTTTCGAGAGGCTTCTTGAGGACGGATTTGATTTTATTTTCTTGCATAGGACTATTATAACAGATTTTAGGCGAGGCGGGGGTGCGGTGGTTTATTTTAGTTGCTGGCGATGCAACGGATATAGTAACCGTAGTGGCGATTGAGGCTGTAGTCAGTATTTAGACTATCATTATTAAAATATAAGCCGTATCGACGACGGACATTGACGGATGTAGCAGACCACCAACGACCATACGTGTCAGCATAGCCATGCGAGCTATTACCGTAGTAACCACCATATATGGGTCCGAATGGTGTAACATAGTCGATAATACTGTTGATTTGGCCTGCGCCGGAGCCGTTTGTCGGCAAAGTCCAACCTTGAGGACAAATATTGTAGATACCTATTGCAGAACTAGTTCCCGGATTGGCAGAAGTACCGTAGATTGTTCCAGCCGTAGCGGCAGCATAGTTATACCAGGCACCTAATTGATCTTTGGT
>JAZRAP010000008.1:0-14866 GCA_045634665.1 Candidatus Nanosyncoccus sp. | reverse complement strand
CCCGCCCATGTTAGGCTTAATGTCCACCAAAAAAATGCCCTACAAGGCCTGCAAACGGCTCCAGGAGCCACGAAACTGCTGCATGGGATAACCGGAAGCGGAAAGACTAACATCTACCTTAAAATGGCTCTAAATGCCTTTAAACGGCAAAAGTCCACTATCCTTCTGGTGCCGGAAATCGCTTTGACGGGTCAGCTGGTGCAGGTTTTTCAGGAAGTTTTTGGCGAAAAGGTGGTAGTGATCCATTCTAAGCAGACCGAGGCGGAGCGGCATTTGATTTTTGATCATCTCTTAACGAGTGGGGAGCCGAAAATTGTGATTGGGCCAAGATCGGCACTGTTTGCGCCTCTTGGTGATTTGGGGCTAATTGTGATCGACGAAGAGCATGAGGCCACTTATTACCAAGAGAACGCGCCGAAGTATTCGGCTATTAGAGTGGCGAGTTTTATGGCAAAAGAGCTAGGGATAGATTTGGTATTGGGGTCGGCTACGCCAACGGTGGAGGACTATTATCTGGCCAAACGGCAAAATGCAGTAGTGGAAATTACGAAGAGGGCGAAGAAAGCGGCAACGCGTCCAGAGGTGAGGTTAGTGGATTTCAAAAACAGAGATAATTTCCGGAAAAACCGATATTTTTGCGATAGGTTGCTGGCTAAAATTTCAGAAAATCTGGCGGCGGGTAGGCAAACGTTGATTTTTCATAACCGGCGAGGATCGTCTCCTTTAACAATCTGCGATAATTGCGGTGAAGAGGTGGTGTGCCCAAATTGTTTTTTGCCGTTGACACTGCATGCGGATGGGTATGTATTGCGGTGCCATACCTGTGGATTTGAGGAGAAAGTCCCGATGGGCTGCCCTAAGTGTGGGCAGCCGGGGCTAATACATAAGGGGTTTGGGACGAAGCTATTAGAGGCAGAGCTGAAAAAGCTGTTCCCAGAGGCGAAAGTGCGGCGGTTTGATGCGGACAACAAGAAGGACGAGGGGCTGGAGGCAGTATATGCTTCTGTCCGAGAGGGTGAGGTGGATATTTTGGTAGGGACACAGACTTTGGCTAAGGGGTTGGATTTGCCGCGACTGGCTACGGTAGGGGTAGCGCAGGCCGACGCGGGGCTGTCGCTACCAGATTATGTGGCGGAGGAGAGGACTTTTCAACTACTGACACAGGTGATAGGGAGAGTGGGGCGGGGGCATCTCACTGAGGCCGAGGTATTTGTGCAGACTTACCGGCCAGAACATCCGGTTTTGAAGTTTGCGATGGAGGAGGATTACCAGGGGTTTTATGAGTATTTATTGAGGCAGCGACAAAAGGCTGGGTTTCCGCCGTTTAAGTTTGTGATGAAATTGGAAATTACGCTAAAAACAGAGAGACTGGCGGTACAAAAAGTACGGGCAGTAGTAGCAAAATTGGCGCAAGACAAGAGACTAATTGTTTCCCCGCCCCAACCAGCGTTCCACGAGAGGACGGCGCGGGGGTATGGGTGGCAAATAATTGTGCGGAGCCGGTCGCGGCGAGCGCTAGTGGAGGCCTGTGCGGGTTTGGACAAAAATTTCCGGGTCACGCTAGACCCGTGCGGATTGCTATGATAAAATGGTTTTAGAATAAGTAAGGAGGTTTATTTATGTGCACAGGGGTGAGATTTAGTGATGATAAGGGGCAGATGTATTTTGGACGGAATTTGGACTGGTCGGTAGGATATGGGCAAAAAGTAGTAGTGACGCCAAGAGGGTACAGCTACCAGTCGGCGTTCTTAGGCGAAATGAAGTCTAGTGCGGGGGCAATTATTGGAATGGCGATTGTGGTGGAGAACACGCCGCTATATTTTGACTGCGCCAATGAATCAGGGTTGGCGATTGCTGGGCTGAATTTCCCCGGTTACGCTTCTTATGAAGCTGATGCCGTAGACGGCAAAACTAATGTAGCTGCGTATGAATTTCCTCTCTGGGTGGCGATGAATTTTAAAACAGTAGATGAGGCGGAAAAAGCCCTGCGCAATGTAGCGATTGTGGCGAAACCGATCAATGAACAATTCCCGGTGTCTGAGCTGCATTTTATTATCGGGGATGGTTCTAGGTCTATCGTAGTGGAGTATACTGTCAATGGGATGGAGATTTTTGAAAATGACGTGGATATTTTGACAAACCAGCCAGGTTATGGGTGGCACAAAGAGAATTTGCGAAATTATATGAATCTGGCGCCGGAGATGCCAAAAGAGGTGAAGTGGGGCAAGGCAAAGATGACGGCGTTTGGGAGCGGGTCTATGATGAGGGGGATTCCGGGCGGGTTTTATTCTACCGACCGGTTTATCCGGGTGGCTTACCTCAATACGCATTATCCGGTGCAGTCAGATGAGGTGACCAATGTTTCGCGACTGTTCCATACTTTGGCGGGGGTAGCGATGATTGACGGGGGTGCACAGATGGGCGACGGTAAGTTTGAAAAGACGGTCTATACCGGTGGGTATTCGGCGGCGACACAGACTTATTACTATAACACCTATGAAAATCCGGCAATTGTGGCCGTGGCCATGAAAGATTTTGACCTGAATGGCACGGAACTTGCGACAGCATAAGAGGTATTTACAGGGGTGGTAGTTTGTGATATAATGGGGTTATGAAAATTATTACCACCCCGGACCCGAGGCTGAGAGAGAAGAGCGAAAAAGTACGCGTCATTGACGACGAGATTTTGGGGGTGATTGAAGAGATGAGAAAATTGTCGCTAGACTGGGAGTCCAAGCATCCCTACGAGCTGTCGGCGGCGATGGCCGCGCCTCAGATGGGAGTGTTGAAACGGATCATCATCATTAGGGATGATATGGAAAACAAGAAAAAAGCTTCGTTTACGGCGCTGATAAATCCAGAAGTGATAAAGGCGGATGGTAAGGTGGTGCGCGATTTTGAGGGGTGTTTGTCGGTGCCGTCTATTTATGGGAAGGTACCGCGACATTCCAAAGTGCGAGTGAAAGCTAAGCTAGAAGACGGAACAGAGGTGAGACTGAAAGCCACGGGGGAGATGGCACGGACGCTTTTGCACGAGATAGACCATCTGGATGGAGTGTTGTTTATTGACCATATCAAGGGTGAAAAGGATGCGTTTTACGAGATGGATGATAAAGGGGAGTTGATACCGGTGGATTATGATGCCAGGATCGGCGGGAATGAGGAGCTTTGGGGTGAAGAATAAGGTCATTTTCCTGGGAAATGGTCTTTTGGCAGAATATGCATTAGCAGTGTTGAGTGAAGAGTGCCAGATTTTGTTCGTGGCGCACTCTAGAGAGGATTTAGAGGAAGTTTGCCGTTTGAAGCGAAAAAATCCAGAGGCGCATGGGGTATTGGCATCATTTGGGGTAATAATCCCTGGCTCAGTATTAGAGTTATTTGAGCCGGAGGGGATTTTGAATATTCATCCTTCCCTATTACCTCTGTATAGGGGACCATCGCCGATAGAGAGTGCGATTTTGGACGGTTGTTCTGACTTTGGGGTGTCGGTAATGAAGTTAGCACTGGCGATGGATGCGGGACCGATTTATTGGCAGACGACTGTTTCTGGTTTACCTCTAGAAAAAACGGCGATCTATCAGGGTCTAGCAGAGGCGGGGGCGAAATGGATTTGCGAGCATCTGAGCGATTTGCTCACCCCTGTGGTTCAAGATGATGCAAAGGCGACCTATACGGAAAAATTGACCAAAGCAATGGGGGCACTGCACCCGGAAACAGAGAGTGCGGATATGGTTTTGCGCAAAATTGTGGCCTACGCTGGATTTCCGAAAGCAAAATATGCGTTTTTTGGCGTTTCTTGCATCATTTTAGAGGCGCATATATGTGGGGCGAGTGAGACGGCGGTTTTGCCTCTTCCATGTGCTGACGGGCGAATTCTCAGTATCGACAGATTGCAACCGGAAGGCCGTAAAGCGATGGATGCGAAAGCGTTCTTGAACGGATACGCTAAATAAGCTTGCTACGATTGGAGCGGATTTCTTCTTTCATCTCGTTGATGGTGCGAGTGACGATTTCACGGAAGTCGGGGCGGTTTTTCTCTAGCCATTTGGCAGCTTCAGCCTGATCCTCTATCATATCAAATTCATTGAGCTGGACTTCGGTGAGACCCTTAGAAATACGCTCACCGATGCGAACCTCTAATTCTTCCTGGATGTAATCTAAGAATTTTTGTTTTTCCTCTTCAGGCATAGCCGAGAGGCCCATTTCCTGCAAAAATTTTTCGTCAAATTCCATATTTTGATTATAACATGGATAAGCAAAAAGTTTTAAATTAATCAAGATTTAGTAGGATAATTGCTTTTTAGCAATTAGATTGATAGTGCTATGGAATTAGTTTCCGTCGCCATTGTAGCGCCAGATAGCGTACCATTCATTTTTACTGTATCCCTGAGCCGTAGTTTTGTAATAAAATGGGGTGAGATGATCGAAGCTCCCGCCGTTAGTGTATGCAGTATTAGCGAAAAGAAAAACTCCGCTATAGTCATTGCTGTTCTTCTTGTATGTAGAGTGTCCGCCTTCGGCGATATGGCTAAGCCCATCTTCAGTTTTAACATACATAGCAATGTGGCCAAGATAATAAGTCTTATCATTATAATTTAGCTCGTAAGTTTCGTGCTTGCTTGACTCTCTATACACCAATCGAATATCACCAGGTTGATAATGGGTCTCGTATCTGCCCATATTAGTGGCAACTCCAGTGCTAGAGGTTCTGGTTTTGCTATTATTCTTCGTATTGGTTGCTGTCCATGGTTGGTCGCCACGTGCAAAATATTTAGCCTGAGCAGGAAGACCGAATGGAATCTTGATAGTAGTGTTCCCGAGCCCCTCAATAGCATAATACGTTGCAATGGCGGCGATTCTATCACAACTACGCGCATAATAATAGCCGATATCATCAGAGGCCCAAGAGCCATTACAGCCTAAACTATAGAAGTTGTCGCAAACATTACTGGCTAGATTCGAGCCTTCCAATGATGCACGTCTATTGGCATCGGTGTAATATTTTGCAGCGTTAGATTTAAACTCCGGCGTAGATGAGACGGTGTATCGCTCCACTTTTTTGTTATATGGTGAAGCAAGAGTAACATAGTGCGACCAACCCTCTGATTTGTTAGAAGTTACCATGGTATCGTTGCTTGTGTAACCATCTGGCCAAGCTAGAGTGATGGCGGCCAGGTTGAGATTATTCATTTTGGTGTAATGTGGAGTGAGTACTAGACCCGCAGACGAAGAATTATAAGTTGATCGGCAAGTGGTACATTGATTATATGGATTATGTCCCTCATCTACTGCCGCCGGAGCATATTTGTTGCCGTCGCTTCCTTCCCAGTAATCAAAATAGTATCCTTCTCTAGTCCAATTTTTGTATGTGGTCGAGTTTAGGTTATAAACATTGGAATACCTGGTTCCTGCAAAAGTCGCGAGGGCCCTGATACTATGATTGGATTCTTGATATGATTTTGATTGCCCATTTGGGCTAACATATGTAATGGTATTTGCTTCGGCTTTTTTAGTGCAGGTGGCCGTAAACGTAGCGTCTCCTGAAATCTTACCACTACTTGGCGACCAACCAGAACATGATACGTTATAGCCAATGAGATTATTTGGCGTGACAGTAACTTTGGTGCCATTAGCGAAACTGAGGGTGTTGTTACTGGAGGAATAAGTTGTATTGTATGGAATCGATGCGGAAGTCGCCGAGATTGTACCCAGTGAAGGGTCGCTAATCTTAAATGTCATGGTGTAGTTATTGATAGTCCTAGTACAGTTTGCCGTAATGGTGATATTACTGGTAACCGTACCACTGGTTGGTGTCCAACCGCTGCATGAAGTAGTATAGCCGATAACTGTTTTAGGCGTAGCAACGATAGTTCTGCCATCACTAAAGGTCAATGTATTACCTGATGAAGTAAAAGTGGTGCCGGAGGCAACGGATGTAGATGTACGATTCGTGGCTCCATATGTTGGGTCACTAGGACCACTGCTTACGATATAGTAGGTTATTTCAGGTTCTGGTGCTGGATCTGGTTCAGGATCCGGGGTCGGTTCTGGTTCAGGCTCGGGATCCGGGGTCGGTTCTGGTTCAGTATAAGCATTCTCGGCTACTAATTCTTGTTTAATGTCCGGAAAATTTATCGCGATGTTATAGCTTCCTGGTGTTAAATTTTCTGGTATATTACACGTAATGGTAAAGTATTGGTTGTCTGGCGCCTGCAAATTGGGGGACAGGCATTCTTTTTCGCCAATCTTCACTTCTGGCGTTTCGATAGCCATATCTCCATTTTTAGCAATTGGAGTAGTGATGAAGAGCGTATTCGATGCAGTACCAGAACCAGGAGTAACGTTAACTGGATTAGTGGATTTAGTAATAACGGTGTACCTGATGGTTCCTTTGTAGAGGCCCGCAGTAAACCCTTCTCCGGCTTTAGCAACAAAATACACTTTAGTTCCTCCTGGCTGGGTGGAGTGAGCTATTAACGTTTCTTCGCCTTTTTTAGGAACGGCGTAGAAAACGGAATCATTCTCTTCGGTTGTAAACCCCCATGAGCCATCGCTCAATGAAAAGGTGTTAGAGTTTTCAACGAAGGCCTTGTCGCTACCAGCCGCTCGGAGAGAATTGTCGCTACCAGCAGACATATAAATGTCATATTCTACGCCGGGATCGGTATTCACCTGGATAGTATCAGAAGCCCTAGAGATAGAATCGCTATGCATAATTGCATTTCCAATTTCAGCAGAAGTGTCAACTTCAAGATTGATAGTAGAAGCTGCATCACTCTGCCTATAAGACATGTAGTGAAATAGTACACTAAAACCACCAGTGATGGCGGATATCACAAGAACGGTAGTGAATACTCTCAATACATTATTTGGTATTTTATTATTATGAATTACTTCTGAGGCTTTAGAAAAGCGACGACGCGTTGGTCGACGAAAAAGCATCTCAAAAGTTGAGCCAATATGCTTCTTCCCTTTGATGATTGTTTTCTTTATAGATAGCTGGAATTTTAGAATAATAAAGATGCAAATAATAGCTATACCTAAAAGCGTAACTACCGGCAAACTACTAATTGCGATTTCCTCAATCGCAGAAAAGAAACCGGTATTTGGTATTTCAATATTAGCCGTAATAGCTGATTCTTCAGTGTAGATTGTTAAGTAAGTACCAAATACCGATTCTTCTTCTTCGTTTAGGCCATTAAAACGCACGGTAATGTCGTGACGTCCTTCCGTAAGAGTATTCAGGTAATCTTTCTTGAGCGAAATGGTCGTGTATTCACCATCAACAGAGTATTCTTGTCCTCTGGTTAACTCATGATTGTCCAATAAGAGCTGGGAGAAGTTTTCTTTAGGTAGGAAAATGGTGATGATGGATTTAGTACTACGATTAATGACCCAGTTTTGTCCGGTTTTCCACATGAGGACGCTTTCGCCTTCAATATCCTCATATGATGATTCATCGTATTGTTCCGGTTCAACAACTTCAAAGGTGACATTGGTAGTATTGTCGGCATAAGCTTTATTGGCCGGAATTACTCCCAAAATAGAAAACCCTATGCAAAATGAGAGAAAAAACAGTTTTAATGTTTTACATTTTTTTCTCATCATTCTCAAAAAAGCACCTTTCTTGAGAAAATTGTATCAAATCATAAGTGTTTTGTAAAGATTCTAATCTAAGTGAAGTGTATTCTTGTGCTTGCCACGATACAGACAAAAAACAGAACAAGAAAGGACCAGAAATGCCGCTTTTAAGGTGGCGAGAATATCCAACTGGCAAATGATAGCAAAGATAAAAGGCATGAAACTAGCCAAAAAAACCACAAAAAGCTTCTGAGAAGATGACAACTTATTTTTTTTGAGCGTTAGCATTTATACTTGCTGTTTTTGTTTTCGTTTTGCCTTTCTAGGATAAATATACACAACTATTGACGGTGTGTCAAGATTTCGCGAATAATGAGTTGAATTCTGAGTGTTATGCTTATGTTACAAAGTACGTTTTCGAGACTCGCGAGTGAAGAACTGGAGGCGGTCGCCAATCTGGAGGTCAATTTTAGATTTAGTAGCTAGGGCCAGACCGCCAGTCTCACCGGCGACGAGGTTATCTACGGATAGCTTCTCTTTCTGAACTGAGGTGACTTCGGCTTCGCCAATTTGCTCTTTGCCTCGCATGACGCGGGCTAGGTAGCCAGGCTTTAAGTCGCCCTTTAAGACTTCCCCGCCAGCAATGATGCTAGTTTTTTCGGTACGGAAGACGCCTTTGACTTTCATCTCGCCTTTATCTTCTTCGATGATTTCGGCGTCTAGGAGATTTTCCATTTCGTGTTTGGCGTCGTCAATTAGCTCGTAGATGACTTTGTAGATGCGGACGGGGACGCCGTCGCGAGCGGCCATTTTGGAGATATTGATCGGGACGTTGACGTTGAAGCCATAGATGACGGTATTGCCACCAGCGGCCATATAGACGTCATTTTCGCTGATGTCGCCGACGCCAGTGTGGACGATGTTGAGGCTGATTTCGCCATTGGTGTCAATAAGTTTAAGGCTATCTACTACTGAGGTGACCGAGCCGAGCACGTCGCCCTTGACGATGACGTTGAAAATCTTGGAGTTGTCGGCGGTAGACATCATACGGAGGAGGTCGGTAGAGGTAACGTTGGTGCTGGCGGATTCATCAGAGGCGGCCTGGGCATTCAGGAGGGCCATTTTGCGAGCGGTTTTTTCGTCTTTGGCTTCTTCGAATTGGTCGCCAAAGTTGGGGAGCTCCTTGAAGCCGGTGACAGTAACCGGAGTGGAAGGGGTGGCTTTGCCCTTTGGCTTACCGCGCCAGTCTAGCATGGTGCGGACTTTACCATAGGTGGAGCCGGCAACGATAAATTCGCCGGTTTTTAATTCCCCGCCGGTGACTAGCAGATTGACTACGGAGCCTTTGCCAGTTTCCATGTGGGATTCGATGACGAGACCTTCGGCTGGGATGTCTACGTCGGCTTTGAGTTCTTCGAGATCGGCGGTGAGTAAAATCATGTCGAGGAGCTGGTCGAGGTTTTGATTCATCTTGGCAGAAATTGGCACCATAGTGATGTCGCCACCCCATTCCTCGGGCTGGAGACCGTGCTGGCTGAGGTCGGCTTTGGTACGGTCAATATCGGCGCCTTCGCGGTCGATCTTATTGATGGCGACGATGATTTTGGCATTGGCAGTTTTGGCGAAGTTGATGGCCTCAACGGTCTGAGGCTTGACGCCGTCATCGGCGGCGACGACGATGACCACAATATCAGTAAGCATGGCGCCGTGTTGGCGGATGGCGGCGAAAGCCTCGTGGCCAGGGGTGTCGAGAAAAGTGATGAGCCGATCATTGTGTTTTAATTGATAAGCAGAGATGTGTTGAGTAATACCGCCGGCTTCATCGTCAACGGTCTTTTTATGAAGCAGGGTGTCGAGAAGAGTGGTTTTGCCGTGATCAACGTGGCCCATGACGGCGACGACAGGCGGGCGCTCGGTAGCGTGGTCGGATAGTTCACGGTGAAAACCAGAGGTTTTGGTGGAAGTATTTTTGCGTTCGAGTTTGACGTTTTCTAGGCCGAGTTCGTCGATGATGATGGAGGCGGTTTCGAAATCCAGTCGCTGGTTGATAGTGGCAACGATGCCGTTTTTAAAGAGAGTACCGATAAGCTCGGTCACGGAAAGACCGAGCGCCTTTGAGAGCTCGTCAACAGTGATAGACCCAGCGATCTGAATTGTTTTTTCTTCCATTCAGATAATTTTATCACATTTTGAGAAAATATGCTATAATGGGTATATTCCCCGGTAGCTCAATGGTGGAGCAAGAAGCTGTTAACTTCGAGGTTGCCAGTTCGAGTCTGGCCCGGGGAGCCACAAGGCCTGGTGGCCTTTTTTGATATTTAGCCGCCGAAGATAACTTTGAAGAGGCCGAGAGAGGCGAGGAGCATAATAAGGCCGGCTACGAGCACCCCAGCCAAAATGGCGAACATAGTCTTTTTAAAATCGAGGTTGAGAATGCTGGCGGCGAGAGTGCCAGTCCAGGCGCCAGTACCCGGAATAGGGATAGCGACAAAGAGGAAAAGCGCAAAATAAGTGCCGCCGTTGCCGGCTTTTTTTAGTAGTTTTTCGCCGCCTTTTTGGCCTTTTTTGAGGCAAAAATTGCAGAACTGTTTGAGGGGTTTCCATTTTTTATTGCTACCCCATTCTAGAAATTTGCGAGCAAAGAGGTAGATAAGAGGTACGGGAATCATGTTGCCGATGATAGCGGTAATAAGAACAGCCCATTCGGGGAGACCGAGATCCATACCGACGGCTACAGGGATGGCGCCGCGGAGTTCAATTAGGGGTATCATAGAGATAAGCAAAACGATGAGATATTTCCAAAGCATAAAGTTATTGTATAATAGATTTATGAAGATTTCAATTATCATCCCGGCCTATAATGCAGAGAAATACATTGAGCGGTGCATAAAATCCATTCTGAAGGCATTTAATGGCGCTGGGGACATTTCTGGGGAGATTTTGGTAATAGATAACGGTTCTAAAGATAAAACGCTTGTGGTGGCCCGTAAATGTCGCGAGGAGGCTCCTAAAGGGATGGTGCGTATATTACGGAGCAATATACGTGGAGCTAGCTCCGCGCGGAATTTGGGGGCAACAGAGGCGAAAGGTGAATATATTTGGTTTATTGATGCGGATGACTATATCGCGCCAGAGGCGATACGGAGGTTGATTGAGGTGGCTGATACAGAAAAAGCCGATTCAGTAATGATGGGGGCGACTAGAGTGGCCAGAGACGGTTTCACTTCCCCGCTTTCGGCGGTGGATGCAGATGAGCCGAACTACAAGAGCCGTTTTGTGCGATACGGGATGGGGCCGTGGCAAGTTTTGATACGACGAAAGTGGTGGCTAGAACATGGTTTTAGGTTTCGCGAAGGGATAATTCATGAGGATATGGAGCTGATGTCGGCATTGATACTCTATGCGGATAAGTATGCCAGTGTCAAAGAGCCGCTTTATTTCTATTGTGATAATCCGGAATCGGTGCTACATAAGAGCAAATTCGACCCACATATTTTTGACATTTTTCCGGCGCTAGAGGGACTATATAGGCGGTTTGAAAAGGCGGGGGCTGCCCAGCAGTATCACGATGAGTTAGAGTGGTTTTTCATCTGGAATTTGCTGATTGACTCGGCGAAGGATTTCGGGGCGTTTCCGGAGGGGCGTGCTGGCTTTTCTCGCGCGCGCAAAATGCTGAGAGACTATTTCCCTGCTTGGCGGAAAAATCGGTTTTTGCGGGAGAAACCCCTAAAGTTACAAGCAAGGGTGCGAATGAATTATTTTTTGCGCTGAGCTTCTTCTTTTTCCAATTCACGGAAGGCAACTTTGCCGACTTTGGTCTGAGGGAGTTTGTCTCGAAATTCGTAGGCGGCGGGGAGAGCGTAAATCGGGACATTGCGCTCTAAGAGTTCGCGAATTTCGCGTTCGACGCGGCGACCGGCTTTGTAGCCCGGTTTGAGGACGATGAAGGCCTTGGGGACTTGCCCCTTGTAAGGGTGATCGATACCGATGACGGTAGAGGTCAGAACGCCTTCGTGGGAATTGATGATGGATTCGAGATGAGTGGGATAAATATTGTAGCCAGAAGAAACGATCATGCGTTTGAGACGTTGAGCGAAATAAATTAACCCGTCGTCACCGAGGCGGCCAAGGTCGCCGGTGTGAAGCCAGATTTTGCCGTCATCATGGAGACGGATAGTCTGGGCGGTTTCGGCTTCGTCGCCAAGATAGCCCATCATGACTAGTGGGCCAGAGAGGCAAATTTCGCCTTCTTCCCCGGCTGGGAGCTCTTTGAAAGTGTCGTTTTTGATGATTTTGAAATCCATATCTGGGAAGGGGACCCCGATAATGCCGTCGGCAAAAGTGTTTTCGGGCGAAAGACAGACGGCGCCGGATCCTTCGGTGAGGCCGTAGCCGACCCGAATTTTAGCATTAGAACCGTGACTTTTTAGATAGTGGTTGACCTTGTCGCGAAGGGTCTGGTTGAGGGCATCGCCGCCACAGATGACGGCAGTGACAGATTTGAGATCGTCGTTCCTTAGCTTGGTGTTGATAAGCGCCTCGAACAGAGTAGGGACACCAACGATGAAGTTGGGCTCGTTTTTCTTGATGATATCGGCGAATTGCTTATGGGAGAAAGCCGGGATGAGGATGCAGCCCATACCTTTACAGAGAGGGGTATGGATGCAGACACCAAGACCAAAACAATGGAAGAGAGGTAGAATTGAGAGCACGGTGGCACCAGGGGTGATTTGGCGAATCATGGTGCCGTCACAGAGAGATTCGGCGTTGATATTGAGGTTGGAAAGCATCACGGCTTTAGGAGCGCCGGTAGTGCCACCGGAGTACATAATCACGGCGAGATCTTCTCCGCCACGCTCTTCATGATAGTTTCCCTGGTAGAAGTAGGAATTAGCAATGAAATCCTCCCAGAGGACAACGCGGTTGTCACTCCCGGGGAGGCGGACTTTTTTAACATGAAGAGTGTTGTAAAGCTTTTTCTTGAGAAAACCAAGGCCATCGGAGGGGCGGACGACGATGATGCGTTCGAGCTGGGCGGTGTCGCGAAGGCGGTAGATTTTATCAAAAACAGCGTCGATGACGAGGACGTATTTGGACTCGGCGACTTTGATGTAATATTCTAGCTCTTTCTCTGAGGATAAGGGGTGAACCATGTTGCAAACAGCCCCAACCATGTTGACAGCGTAAACCATAGTAATCCCTTCTGGGGTATTGGGCATACAAATCGTGACGCGGTCGCCCTCTTTAACGCCGTAGTTTTTAAGAGCACGGGCGGTTTTTTCGATCTTTTTGACGAAATTTTTGTAGGTGACTTTGTGGCCGTAATAGATGTAAGCAGTATTGTCCGGCCATTTTTCGGCAGACTGCATGACCATGTCAACCATGGAGCAATCAGGGTAGTCAATATGAGACGGGATATTTTCTTCGTCGTAAAATCCCAGCCAAGGCTTAGCCTCGTTTTTCTTCTTTTTCATAAGCTTATTATATCACAAATGCGTTATTTCGTGATGGACAAAGAGATTTTGCGGCCTTCTTTATCAATGTCTAGAACCTTGAAATTTTTACGTTCGTTTAACGTGAAAATTTTCTCGGGGTCAACATCGGAACCTTCACCAAGTTCGGAGACGTGAACTAAGGCCTCGACGGCTGGGCTAATCTGGACAAACGCACCGAACGGAGTGATCCGAGTGATGGTGCCTTCGACCTTGGAGCCTTTTTTCAGACCTTCAACTTCGGAAATCCACGGATCTTCGACAAGTTGCTTCATCGAGAGAGAGAGGCGTTCTTTGTCGATAGCGATGATTTTAGCTTCGATAGTGTCGCCAACTTTGACATAGTCAGACGGGTTGTTGACGCGCTCCCAGGAAATCTCGGAGATGTGAACCAAGCCTTCGATACCGTCGACGTTGACAAAAACGCCGAAATCAACTACACCGGTGACTACGCCCTTAACAGTGTCGCCAACGGCGAGCTTTGCGAAGCGTTCAGCAAGACCGTCCTTGATAGCTTCTTTTTCGGAAAAGATGAGCTTGTTTTCTTTCTTGTTGGCGTCGAGGATGCGAGCCTTAATGGGCTTGCCAACTAGAGAGTTGAGGCGTTGCAAAATTTCGTCTTTGTCAGCGCTACCTACGCGAGGATAGTGCTCGGCCGAAAGCTGAGAAACTGGCATGAAACCCCGAATGCCCTCGTACTCGACGAGGAGACCGCCGCGATTGGCGTCGGAGGGGGTGACTTCAACGATCTCGCTGTTCTCGAGTTTGGCTTGGATTTCGTCCCAACCTTTATCTTTGACGGCTTTGCGGAGGCTAAGTAGAACGTAGCCATCCTTCATCTCGGAATCGATAACAGAGGTGGTGACTTCGTCGCCTTCTTTGAGATTGCGAGCAAAGGATACTTCCCTGCGCGGTACCAACCCTACGCCCTGAGGACCGAGGTCGATTAGAATCTCGTGTTTCTTGATGGACAATACCGTACCTTTGACGGTGTCGCCCGTAATTGCTTTTTTGGAGGCCTCTTCGTTATTTGCTAGAAGCTCGTCCATGCTATATTTTTTGGCTGTTGCCATGATTGTATTATTCCTTCCTTTAGACCTGTTCAAGAAAACACTGCCAGCAAGCAGTATTGGCTATGGATTCTTGAACAGGTCCAAAATCTTCTCTGATTATAACAAAAATCTGTGATATAATCAAGATATGTATTTAGGAATAGATGTGGGTGGTACAAAAACTTTAGTAGCGTTGTTCTCGAGGCGAGGGCGAGTGGTGCGACGAAGAAAGTTCAAGACCGCACAGGGGTATAGGACTTTTTTGCACGATTTGGAGGTTTGCTTGGCGGATTTCAAAAAATATAAAGTGAGCTCTGCGGTGGTGGCAATTCCAGGAACTGTACAAAAAAATTATTCAGTAAAATTTGGTAATCGGAAGTGGGATCATATTGACCTGTTTACTCCTATAAAAAAGTTATTCGATTGCCCGATTTATTTTGAAAATGACGCAAGCTTGGGCGCGTTATACGAAGGTTACCGTTTGTCGGGGCGAGTGGTATTTTTGACTTTTTCGACTGGGATTGGCGGCGGGATCGTGGAGCGTAATCGAATTTTGCCGGAATCACGAAAGTTCGAGCCGGGCCATAAGAAATATGAGTACAATGGGCGTGTAAAAGAGTGGGAGGATATTGCGGCGGCGAGTGCGCTAGAGAAGAATTACCACGTGGACATGGCAACCGAACTACGCGGTAAACAGATTATGACTGATGTGGCAAACCGTGTAGCTTTGGGGTTGCCAGA
>JAZRAP010000007.1:0-2066 GCA_045634665.1 Candidatus Nanosyncoccus sp. | reverse complement strand
ATGATTTTGGCCACAAAGTCAAAGTTGGACACACCGGCACCCTCGACCCCTTCGCTACCGGCCTCCTCATCCTCCTCTCTGGCAAAATGACCAAAAAATCCTCCGAATTTTTAAAGCTCGACAAAGTCTACGAAGCCACCTTGAAACTCGGCTACACTTCCACCACTGGCGACCCCGAAGGTAAAATCACAAAATTAGACAATAAAAATATTAATATTATTAAAATTGAAAACATTCTAAAAAACTTCGTCGGTAAAATTGAGCAAACCCCGCCAAGATACTCTGCTATCAAAATCAACGGCCAAAGAGCCTATAAACTCGCCAGAAAAGGCCAAGACTTCGAAATCCCATCTCGCGAAATCGAAATCTATTCCATTGAGATTCTAGAGTATAATTACCCCGAACTCAAAATCCGCGTCCACTGCAGCTCCGGCACTTACATCAGAACTCTCGCCGAAGACATCGGCAAAAAACTCGGAACTGGCGCCTACCTCACCGCCCTCCGCCGCACCAAAATCGGCAAATATAGCATAGAAGACGCAAAAGTGTTATAATCGAAATATGCTAGTGTATAATTCACGTCTCTTCGGTACTCCGATCCTCAGCGTCCAAGCCGGTGGCGCTATCGCTACCGTCACCGCTCCCATTGTCAATCCCGACAATCTCCAAATTATCGCCCTCCAACTCGAAGGCCCCGTCATTAATTCCGGCAACTACATCTTAGACACCGCCTCCGTCCGCGAATATTCCCACCTCGGCATGGTCATCGACGACGCCGACGAACTTGTCGGCCCCGAAGACGTCGTCAAAATCAAAGACATCCTTGCTCTCAACTTCAACCTCATCGGTCTCAAAGTCGAAACCAAAAAAGGCTCCAAACTCGGCAAAGTCATCGATTTCTCCTTCACTCCCGAAGATTTCACCATCCAACAAATCATCGTCAAACGCCCCGTCGTCAAAAGCTTCGTCGATCCCGAGCTTATCATCCATCGCCGCGAAATTGTCGAAATCACTGATTACAAAATCGTCGTAAGAGACGAAGAAAAAGTCCTCAAAGCTCGCGCCGAGAAAGAAGATTTCGTCCCTAACTTCGTCAATCCTTTCCGCGAACAACCCGGCTTTGCGCCAGCTGATACGAAAACCCCTGCCGACAAAGATAGCTAATCAGCTTCTCGTCATCGTATTTATCTCGCTTTTTAGCAATAATTTTATCAATCTCTTCCTCATCGTCCCTACTAGAAATCACTTCGTCTACAATCTCCTTCGCTACCCCCTTCTTCATTAGCTCCATTTTGAGCCGCTTCCGCGAAATCCCTTTTTTCACAAACCGATTTTCTACATAATATTCCGCAAACTTCCGATCATCCACATATTTTTTTTCTCTCAATCTTTCAATAATCAAACTGATATAATTTTTGTCCAACTTTTTTTCATACACTTTTTTATACAGATAATCATAAAACTCTTTCTCGCTCCGCGGCCGCATGAGCGCCCATTCCAAAGTCCTCTGATACAACTTCCCAAACTCTGACGCCCGCTTCAACTCCACCAACTGTTCCTCCGAAACCTCCAGCCCAATCTTCAACTTAAAATCCACCACCTGCGCCACATCCAAAGAAAAGGCAAACTTCCCACCAACAAACACATTCACCCGATTCGGATTCTTCACCCCTTGTTTCAAATCTGTAATCGTCAAAACATCCGCAGGCGAAGCCGTCCGTGATGATGCTTCCCCCAAAACATCATCACTTAGTTTATATATTTCCATTATTCTGTCGCGGCCCGCTCGCGCACCTGCTTTTCAATTTCTGCCATCAACTCCGGCTTCTCTCGGAACAATTTCTTCACCGCTTCGCGGCCTTGACCTAGAGTTTCACCGTTGTATTTAATAAACGCTCCCGCTTTTTCCAGCACCCCATACGTGACCCCCAAATCCAGCACATCCCCCGGTTTCGAAATCCCTTCATTATACATAATGACAAATTCCGCCGTCCTAAAAGGCGCCGCAATCTTATTTTTCACCACTTTGATCTTCGTCCGGTTCCCGGCAATTTTATCCCCGTCTT
>JAZRAP010000006.1:0-1854 GCA_045634665.1 Candidatus Nanosyncoccus sp. | reverse complement strand
CTTCATAGCTGTAGGTAATCCTACTCCTACATCCTTCTATGATGCCTTTAGTGATGCAGCTAGTCAGCCTGGTTCTACTATTACCATGCTTAATGGCTATTGGAAAATGCAAGACATGTCTCCTAGTATTTGCTCCAATATAGATAACTTACAGACTGGCAACTTAATAGACGTGCGCGATAATAACATTTATACGGTAGCCAAAATAGCAGCCGATTGCTGGATGACGCAAAACCTCGATCTTCCTGGCGGCACTACACTAAATTCCGCCACTACCAATGTCCCAGATGACTACTCCACCGAAACAGCGGGGTTTGTAAATGGCAATACACTTCCGGCCTCAAGTCCTATCGGCTTTTCTTCCAATACGAAGGCTTACGTTTATAACTCTAATAGCATCAATTGTTCCTCAGGATCTGCATGTTATTCGTATTACTCTTGGCTTGCAGCTACGGCTGGTTATAATAGTGCCGTAAACGGTAAATCTGTGGACTATGATATTTGTCCAAAAAACTGGAAGCTCCCAACTAGTTCAAACCTCAACGTACTAAAAAATAGCTACACAACTGCAGACGATATAACTACTAAGCCATTCCTAGGAATTTATGCTGGCATTCGTACTTATGGTGGGTTTGTTAACGGCGGTTCAATGGGCTATTATTGGTCATCTACATCTGGTAGCAATGACTATGCCTATCGTCTAGAGTTCACTCGTGGAGGCAACGTGAGTGTTATCTACGGAGGCGATAAACTTGGCGGCGAGTCTGTCCGTTGCATCGCTAACAACGAATAGACAAAGACGAACTTCTAACTTAAATTTTGTAAATCCTTTTCAATTTGCTTTTTGTAGCGGTCTTCTTCGGAAAAGATGCAGCCACAGTATTTCTGCATATATAAACCTAGCTCGCGGGCTTTAGCTTGTCCCTCGCGAAAGCCGACGCGAAAATCGCGGTAAACAAATTCTAGGCCGGCATCGGCGGCTAACTTTTTACATAATTCTTTGATAATGTCATGTTTTTGATAGGGCGAAACTAGCAGAGTGGTCGTAAAGGCTTCGTAACCGTGTCCGGCGGCGTAGCGAACGGTTTCGCTGAGACGTTTGGGATAGCAATAATTCGTGCAGCGATTTTCAATGTCGCTAACGACATTGCGGCAAAAATCGTCTAGGCCATAATCTTCTTTGACAATTAGCTCCGCACTGACCGTGGCGGCATAATCTTTCAAACAATCACGGCGGGATTTGTATTCCATAAAAGGGTGGATGTTGGGGTTATACCAAAAAAGAGTCGGTTCTAAACCTTCCTCGCGTAAACTATCAATGCAATGAACACTGCACGGCGCACAACAAGTATGCATTAAAATCCGGTTTTTCATTCACACAATTATAACATTTATGATATAATAATACCAGATAGGAGGTCTATGTCCAAAAAAATCGAAACTGATTTATCTACGTTTATTAAATTTTGGTTGGTGCCGCTGGCGATTTTGGTGGCAATTTTCTTGATCAACAAGGCCATGGTGGGGCTGATTATTATCGGGGTATCGATTTTCTTGGCTTTGGCTCTGAAGCCATTGGTGCGCAGGGTAAACAACCTATTTACGAAACTATTTGGTAAGGACAAAAAACATCAAAATCTCTCTGCGGTGTTTGCTTATTTGATTGTAGTGGTGGTGATTGGGGGGATTTTGGCGATTGTGGGGCCAGTGGTGGTGAATGAGACAGCCAAATTCGTCCAGCATTTCCCGGAAACTTTTGAAACTACCTTTGGGGGATGGGAGGGAATTAACAATTTTGGCAAATCGATAGGGGTCGATAATCTCCAGGGAGAAATTAATAATAGCATCGAGGGG
>JAZRAP010000005.1:0-2178 GCA_045634665.1 Candidatus Nanosyncoccus sp. | reverse complement strand
AGCCTTAGATTCATTAGCGGAAGCTTGGTAAAGTTTCGCGCCGATGGGCATAATCTTATCGTTCAAATCCTTAGTAGCAGATTCAAAGGCGTCCTTATCAGCCTTGTCGTCGTTCAAAACTTTGCGAGCTTCCTCGACCGCCTTTTTGATAGCGTCTTTATCTTCGTCAGAGATTTTATCTTTAAACTCAGAAGGCATTTTTTCAGCTTGGTAGATGGTATTTTCTAGGTGGTTTTTAGCATCAACGCCGTCTTTCTTTTTCTTGTCCTCTTCAGCGTGAGCCTCGGCTTCTTTCTGAGCCTTTTCGATATCTTCCTTGCTCATGTTGCCAGAGTTTTGGATGGTGATAGACTGCTCTTTGCCAGTGCCCTTGTCCCGCGCGGTGACGTTCAAAATGCCGTTAGCGTCGAGGTTGAAGGTTACTTCAATTTGTGGCACACCACGTGGCGCCGGTGCAATCCCGTCCAAGATGAAGCGGCCGAGCGACTTATTGTCAGCGGCAAATTCACGTTCGCCCTGCAAGACATGAATTTCTACCTGCGGCTGGTTATCAGAAGCGGTAGAGAAAGTTTCAGATTTAGACGTTGGAATTGTAGTGTTACGATCGATCAGAGGGGTGCGAACGCCGCCCATAGTCTCAATTCCGAGGGTCAACGGGGTCACATCGAGGAGCAAAATGTCCTTAACATCACCTTGCAAAACCCCACCTTGAATAGCAGCGCCAATGGCGACTACTTCGTCCGGGTTGACGCCTTGCATCGGGTCTTTGCCAAAAATCTCTTTGACTTTAGCCACCACGGCCGGCATCCGAGTCATCCCGCCGACCATCACAATTTCGTCGATATCTTTAGTTGTAAGCTTCGCATCTTTCAAAGCCTTTTCTACCGGCCCAGCAAGGCGGTCAATAAGGTCGGAAACCAACTCTTCGAGCTTAGCACGGGTCAAAGTATATTCGAAGTGCTTTGGGCCGTCAGCATCGGCAGACAAAAACGGCAAGTTGATGTCAGTAGAAGTGCTGGAGCTGAGTTCCTTTTTAGCTTTTTCAGCTTCGTCTTTGACGCGCTGCATCGCGGCTGCATCACCCTTGATATCAATACCGGATTCCTTTTTGAACTCGTCAACCAGGAAATTCACGATCACGTTGTCAAAATCTTCACCGCCGAGATGGGTGTCGCCGTTGGTAGACATCACTTCAAAGACCCCATCACCAAGTTCTAGGATGCTGACGTCAAAGGTCCCACCACCGAGGTCAAAGACCACAATTTTTTCGTCTTTTTTGCTCTCCAGGCCATAAGCAAGCGCAGCCGCAGTAGGCTCGTTGATGATACGTTTGACTTCGAGGCCGGCGATTTTGCCAGCATCTTTGGTAGCCTGGCGCTGAGAATCGTCAAAGTAAGCCGGGACTGTGATAATAGCTTCCGTCACTGGCTCGCCCAAGAAAGCCTCGGCATCAGCTTTGATTTTAGAAAGCACCATGGCGCTGATTTCCTCTGGCGTATATTCCTTGCCGTCCATCTCCACCGCCACACCGTTACCTTTTTTCACGATTTTGTAAGGGCTGATTTCGGTGTCCCGCTGGACTTCTTTATCAGTAAATTTGCGACCGATCAAACGTTTAATACCATAGATAGTGTTTTTAGGATTGGTCACCCGCTGCCGCTGGGCAACTTTACCGACTAGCCTCTCGCCTTTTTTAGTGACGGCTACTACTGACGGGGTGGTGCGATCACCTTCACTATTCGTGATAACCTCGGGTTTGCCAGCCACCATATACGCAAAGGCGCTGTTGGTAGTACCGAGGTCAATACCGATGATTTTACTCATTTTTATCCTCCATATATATTATTATAGTTCTTAGTTTGCGCTGGCACTCACACTACATGAGTGCTAAGTCTATCCCTATTGTAGCAAATTAGCACTCACCTGTCAACACTGCCAACCCAAAAACCCCAAAATCCAGGTAGAGGGTTGATTTTTTATTTCATCTGTAGTAAGATGCGGCATCAGAGGGGTTGGCGCTGTTTAATTAAGAGTGGGGGAGAAGGGAGGTTTGGTATGGCAATAGAAGTCGATTACATAAAAATCACTTTCAAGCTAAAAAAGTTGCCCTCTGATAAAGAGAGCAACTAAACCAATCTAAACTAATCCTACCACACACCAATTCAAAAGTCAACCCCT
>JAZRAP010000004.1:0-5643 GCA_045634665.1 Candidatus Nanosyncoccus sp. | reverse complement strand
ACCATGCTCACTCTCGCCCTCCTCGCCGGCAACCTCGACTACACCCGCCCCGAACTCATCACTACCTCCGCCATCATCACTTTCGCCATTGATTTTCTCCTCATTTTTAGCATATCCAAACCCCTCAACTTCCTCCGCACCGCCCTCCTCACTGCCTCCCTCGCCATCGTCTCCCTCGCCATCCTCATCCCTCTCACCCGCAACTTCCTCGATTTCACCCTCCTAGACCCTAGCAAGCTCCTCATCGCCGCCGTCCTCATCGCCGCCGCCTACGCCGTTTTTATCGGCCTCCGCCTCCTCATGAAAAAACTCACTCCCGTTATTCTCAAAAGCCCCAAGCTCCGCATCTAGACTAGCCACCCCCCCCGTAACTTGAAAAACACTCCATTTTTTAGTATAATCAAAGATAAGATCCCAGATAAAGGAAGGAGATTGTACGTTAACAAGCTGATTTTTCATTAGAAAAGGGGGTGCCTTAAATGGCCAAAACAGGTTTTCCATCGATAGACAAGACACATCTTCAGGGTATCCCTGAAGCCAAGCTCCATCCAGAGATATTGCCAGTATCCATGTTTGTTACGTTCACGCAAGTCAACAGCGAGCATCTCGAAGAGCCCGCAATCGAGACGGACGGCAAAGTCTACACTAAGCAAATGCTAAGTAGCGACATTGTCAAATTCGCCGGCTGGCTCCTGGAGAATGGGTTTAAATCTGGGGACAAAGTCATGATCGCCACGCCCAACTCTTACGAGGGGATCGTCGCAACTTTTGGCGCCAATGCTATCGGTGTCAAAGTAATCGTCATCAAGCCTATCATCAGAGAAGAGCTGGACTTGTTCTACGAAGAACTGGACGCACATCATCCGGAAATGATTTTGTTCTATGATGATTCGTTCGACTCTGTAGACACGGGGCGGATTTACGCCAGGTATGCTAAAGCTTGGCTAGTAGCTAAGCCGACCGCCCAGTCACATCTTGGCTTTAGGAGTGCGATAGACTCTATCTCAATTTCACCAGATAAAATCATGAAAGAAATAGAGAAGCATGGCATCTCCCAAGATGACGAACCCATGTTGTATCTAAAAACTTCCGGCTCGTCCTCAAAGCCCAAGACATTGCCGTTCTCTAATCGTGCCATCTTTGCTTCATTAATCTACGCTGCAAACTCTACCGGCACTGACACTAGAGACCAGCACGTCAAAAAGGCTCTTTGCCAAGCATCGTATTACCACGGCTATGGTTGGATGCCTTTGTTTGTCAACATCATGGGGGGCAATCCCGTCGTCTTGGCCGGCCCTTCGCCCGAAGACGTTGCGGGTTACTATAAGTTAAAGCCGAGCTATATCTATGGTTCACCTTTGACTTTGAGGCAGTTCATGGATTTGACCCCGCAAGATGCCGACATCTCCATGCTAGTCGCTTTTTTCTGTGCTGGCGCCGCACTCCACGAGAGAGATTACGAGGAGGGCATCCAGTACTTTAGAGAGCATGGTTGCCAAGCGGAAATCCGTAACAACTACGGCATCTCCGAGGCTCTGTGCGTGGGCACTTTCAACGACCACATCCCCCACATCCCTGGTACTGCCGGTAAGTTTTATATCGGCCCAGAGTGGTTATTGGTCGATGAAGATGGCAATGAAGTCAAATATGGTGAGACCGGTGAAGCTATCGTCTCCGCCGCCTCGCTTTGCCAGGGTTACTTTGGCGACGAGGAGCTCACCAAAAAACACTTCGTAAACAGAAATGGCAAAGTCTTCTTCAAGACCGGAGATCTCCTCAAGTTGCACGAAAACGGTTACGTCAGCTTCGTCGGTAGGGAACGTCGTTTCTTCATCGCCGATGGAGTCTTTGAGAAGGTCAACTGCGAAACCATCGAGGAAGCCATCTCTAGGCTAGACTATGTCTACCAAAACGCCGTCATCGTCACGCCAGACGAAGCGGGCGCCAGGGCCTTCGTAGCCTTAGAGCCCGATTTCCCGGCCGAGGATTTCAGCGAGGACAAACTCCGCAAAGATTTATCAGGGCTTCTGATCGACTATCAGATGCCGAGGGAAATCGTCTTTATCGACGAAATTCCCATGATGAGCAGCGGAAAAGTAAATTACAAATTACTCGAGACAATCTAAAAGAAAAATCAGCTTTTCTATACCACCCGAATTATCGGGTGGTATTTTTTTCCGTCTATGCTATAATCAAAACAAGTAATTAAAGGAGGCCTATGCAACTTATTCGTGTATTATTAATCGCGGCCATCGTTGTAGTCATATTGTCCGGTATCTCCATTTTCTTTGGCAGCCGAAAGCAAGAAAAGAGAAGCTCAATCTATTTTCTGCTAGCCACTCTCGGCGCCGCTCTCTGGACTATCGCTATCGCTATTGCCCTAAAAATGCCTGGCGCCTCCCCTGAATTTGTCCATAGCACTGTAACATGCATCATTGCTGGCGTTACACTTTGCGACGTTGGGCTCCTGGCATTCCTCAGTTGGAAATACAAAGGCGGCAAACCTTTGACGTTTATTTTTGCGCTTTTTGGCGTTCTTCTCGTTGGCCTACTCGCCTACGACCCATCTCTGTTTTATAGCTCTTTCGATTTATCTCAAGAGTATGTTCAGATTTTCATTAATTACGGCTGGTATTATTTCGCTTTGATCGCTTATTTCTTCTTAATTTCGATTACTTTTTCCAGTTTTCTCTTAAAACGCATCAAAGAGACCACCAACCCCAGCCTCAAAACTGGCCTCAAAGTCTTTTATGCGGGGCTTTCTATCGGTGGAATTTTGGCCTTAGTCTTCGATTTGGTCCTAATCACCTCTTTGCCAAACCTTATCTGGATCGGTCCTATGGCTACCATTATCTCTATCATGTCTTTCTACTATTCTGTCGTCAAATTCCGTACCCTAAACATCTCCGCCAGATGGGTAAACCTTATGTCCTATGCCATCCTCACCGCCACTGCCGTCATTATCTATCTGCTTGTCTTCTATATTGTCTTTACGACACTATTTAGGACCCCGAATCCTTCCGTAGAAGTTTTGATTCTAAACGGTATCATGGCGCTTTTCTTAATCGCCATCATGCCTGCTCTCTCAGAATTGACCAATTTTATGAAAGCCAGCTTCCTGTCCGACCGCATCCAACTCGGTTATATTACCAAAAAACTAGACAATATTAAGCCAAAAGATTTCAACCCCAAGGAATTGGTTCAATTTCTCGCCGACACTCTACATTATGAGGATTGTGCTCTGATTTTAGCTAAGCATACTTATGTTACCAATAATATGCGCTTCCCAACAGATGAAGCCGAAGAAATTTTGCGTTTGAAGCCTACCGATGGGCTTATCTGGGTTAAGTCTCCTGAAAAGATTCTAAAAAACGGCTTTTGTGTCTCCGAAATCGCAACTCTCAGGGATAGTAAAGGCAAAGAAATTGGCAGGCTTGTATTTGGCAAAAGGACCAACGGCAAAGCCTTCCCGAGAAAAGAATTTGTCAAGGTTGAAGCTGTTGTCGATATGGTGTCAGCCATCGTCGAGGAAAGTCATAAGGTTTAATTAATGGCGGCTGCGGCTCTCAAACAAACCAGGATGACCATACTTTTATCGGTCAATGCGGCAGCCATTTTGTTAGCTGGGGTATTAATAGCTGGTGCAATAATGCTTAACGGTGGCCTGAATTTTAGGGTAGTAGATGAGCGTAGTGATGATAATGGCGGCGCAGTTCAAGCTCCTGACCTTATTGGCGCCGAAGGTGATGCCGAAGGTCAACTCACCGAAGCTCAAAAAAACTACCAAACTTCAGTCCACACCGTTTCCGGCGTAGATTCCGCTCCAGTCCCAGATGGCGAACTATGGAACGAAGATTCCATCACTATTTACGAAACTGCCGATTATGATATTTGCGTCGGTGGCGGCCTTTCCGATCTAGGTGATATGTATTGGCAAACCAGCGACGCCAACGTTATCTCGGGATTTTATTCTGGCGCTCGCACCTGGCTCGGCTATTCTTCAGACGTTTGCCGATATCCCATGATCTCCCGTCCTGGCACCACCACTATTACCGCCGGCACCTACGATGGCACCAGGCGAGATTCTATCAACGTAGTTGTAGTTGAGGCTCCTAAAATCCGCTGGGAATACGAAGTTCTTTCGCTCGTCAATCAAGAGCGCATCCGCAATGGTCTAGAAAAATTAACCTGGGGAGATGCTTGTGCCGATGCCGCTGAAACTCGCGCCGAAGAGCTAGTCCAACTTTATTCTCATACTCGCCCAGATGGCAGTTCTTGGAACACCGCCTGCGCAGCCCCCGACGAAAGCCACTCTTATATTAAAGGCGAAAATCTAGTCATCGGCAGCTCCGCAGTTTCACCTGAAACCACCGTCGCCGCCTGGATGAATTCCGAAGCCCACCGCGCCAACATCTTAAACCCAAATTACACGAAATTATCCGTAGGATTTTATTTCGACCCCAATACTCAATACAAAACCCACTGGTCACAATTTTTCTCTAACTACTAGCCCGTGTCTAGACATAGCCAGACTGGACAAAATCACCAAACTGTGCTATAATAAAGGCACATGTTTGTAACTTAGGGAAATCCGTCCTTAAGTCAACGAAGGTCCTTTACAAGACCAGAAAGGTTTGGTGATCCTATGCCAGACACATCTTTTTACCGAGACTATTGGGGAACGATCGTCAATGCTCTGTCTTGCATCTATCTGTATCAAGCAGCCTCTGACGACGAATCTGAATACCAGATTCGCTACAAAATCTTCCCCGACGCCGTGCACTGCGCTCGCCTCGCTTACTACAAATGCGATGCTCTCCCGCTGGCCTATTTTGGCCTGTTCGGAGACGAAGCCGATGAGTTCTTCAGCGCCATGCTGTTTGATGGTCAACGTCTCGACCGCTGCTATAGTGATGCTATGGATAGCTATTGCGACGACCTCCCACCGGTTCCGATGCGCCTGCTCTAACGGCTGCAAGAAAGCAAAAAGGATGTGTATCTGTTGAGGCACTGCGCTTCACGCATTTATATCTAGGCATAGTACATATTGCATTCATTATTTTCTACGATCATCGTAATTTACTCGCAGCAAATCGTAGATATGCATCCTTCCTTTCTCGGCAGCCCGCCCCGCGGGCTTTTTCTTTTCAGCTCTCCACCGATATCCGCGGATAAATATTCAAAGCATACGGGTCAGTCAGCTTTGTGCCACTCTGGATCTCAAAATAGCACGCCGCCGCCACCATCGCCCCGTTGTCACCTGACAGGGAAGCAACAGGGAAATAAGTCTCCGATAATGCTTTTCTTAGCTCACTATTTGCGCTTACGCCGCCCGCAAGCACCACAGACTGCGTTTCAGGGTATTTTTCTAGCGCCATGGCTAACTTTTCGCACAAAATCTCCACCGCTGTTTTCTGAAACGACGCCGCAAAATCACAAACCTGCTGCTCCGACAACAATTCTTTTAGCTTATGCGACGGATACGAAATTGGCACCCCCACCTCCTTCTGCACAGCACGCAACACCGCTGTTTTTAGCCCCGAAAACGAAAAATCCAGCCCATCAATCTTCGGATGCGGCAACTTATATCGCAAAGCGTCACCTTTTAGAGCCGCTTCAGCAATCGACGGCCCTCCCGGATAC
>JAZRAP010000003.1:0-6437 GCA_045634665.1 Candidatus Nanosyncoccus sp. | reverse complement strand
TCCCGACGGCGCCAAATAATATTCATGTATGAATCGCACCACATCCAGCAAATGCCGTGGCAATGGTTGTGCATACAAAATTTTCAAAATCGCTCGTGTGCTAAAATCCGGTTGCGCAACTTTTTTAACTACCACACCCGGTACAGACCTAGGGCCCAACGGCACCAACACAATTTGTCCCGGCAGCAGGGAACCATCAAAACTATACGTCAGCCCTTCCGTCCTCCCCACCGGCATCACCTCATAAAACATACTTCCATTATAACATTGTTGTAAAAAATACTGAATTCATGCTATAATAGAGAGAATTAAGCGAGGTAATATGTTAGATATATTTGTCACATCTAGGGTGCGCCGCAAAATTATCGTAGTTTTTGCTAAATATCCTGATTTTAAAACCCACACTAGGGGTCTTGCCAAACTCATCAAAGAGGACCCCGGCAACATCCAGAGAGAGCTAAACCGCATGGTGGATGGCAAATTCCTCATCGCCACCAAAAAAGGCAAAACCAAAATCTACCAAACCAACAAAAGATTTCCAATCTTAAAAGAACTGCAGAGCATCGTTATCAAAAGTCAAAAAGGCAGTAAACCTAGCAAAACTATCGGCTAAAAACAGGGGAAACAAATGAACAAAATTTTTACAAAGCTCATCGAAAAGCGCGGTTTTAACTCCGATTTTCTACATCCCAAATACGAAAATTTAGCCGCCCCCTCCACGCTCCCCGGTGTGGATAAAGCCGTCGCCCGTATTCAGAAAGCCATCGAAAATCACGACAAAATCATCATCTACGGTGACTACGATGCCGACGGTGTTACCGCTAGCGCCCTCATGGAGCACGCTTTACTTCTTTCAGGCGTAAAGCCAGAAAATCTCGCCATCATGCTTCCTGATCGCTTTGCCGACGGCTACGGCATGAGTTCTCGCCTCATCAAAGAGGCCGAAAAACAGGGAGCAAAACTCGTCATCACCGTCGACTGCGGCTCTCGTAACCATGCCATAATTGACGAACTAAACACTCTCCAAATTGACACCATCGTCACCGACCATCATGAAACTGACGACCAAATGCCCGCAGCCCTCGCTGTTTTAAATCCTAAACGCAAAGACAATCCTACCCCCGCACTCGAAAACCTCGCTGGCGTCGGCGTGGCTTTTAAACTCGCTCAGGCTCTCGTCGAAGCCAAGCTAATCCCCGCAGGCCAAGAAAAATGGCTCCTCGATCTCGTCCTCATCGGCACCATCTGCGACAGCATGCTCCTCACCGGCGAAAACCGTATTCTTTGTTACTACGGCCTCAAAGTATTAGCCAAAACTCGCCGCCCCGGACTGATCGAACTCATGCGCCGCGCCGGCGTCAAAACCATCAGCTCCGATGCCATCGGTTTTCAAATCGGCCCTCGTATCAACGCCGCTGGCCGTCTGGATACCGCCGACATTTCTCTAAATCTCTTGCGCACCTATTCTCCCACCAAGGCGGCTACTCTCGCCATCCGGCTCGAAGATTTAAACAAGAAACGCCGGACTGAACAAAATCTTGCTATCCGCGAGATCAAGGAACGCGGCCTCCAACCCGGCCCCGTCATCATCGAAACGGGCAAATGGCACGAAGGCATCGTGGGCATCGTCGCCGGTCGCCTAGTCGAAGATTTCGCCAAACCCGCCTTCGTCCTCACCGAAACCGAAAACGGCATTTTCAAAGGTTCCGGCCGTAGCTTCGGCGACTTTGACCTCGCCAAAGCTTTAAGCCACGTCAAGGACATCATCATCGGCGGAGGTGGTCACGCTAGCGCCGCCGGCGTCAGGGTCGATAGAAAAGACCTCTACGCTTTTCGCGAGAAAATCCACGCCTATTACGACAGCCTAAACCTCAAAGACCAAACCAAATACCTCAAAAAATCTCCCGACCTCACCCTCGACGACTTTTCCGACCTCACTCTTGATTTGCTAGACGAACTTGCTACTTTGGAACCCTACGGGCCAGGGAACGAAGAGCCAATTTTCCGCCTTAGGAATGTCAAAATCTCTAAAGTCACCCGCATGGGCTCAGATCAAAATCATCTCCGCCTCGATCTCACCGACAAAAACGGCAAACCTTTTAAACTCGTTGCCTTTTTTGCCCCAGAAAAATGGCTATCGCTCACCCCGGATGCTGAAATCGAACCCCTCGTCACCCTCATCAGAAACGAATTTCAAGGCATCACTTCCATCGAAGCCCGCCTCGTTGACCTAGATATGCTATAATAGTCTCATGAAACAAGTCATCTTAAAGGCCAAACTAAAAAATCGCGATGAATTTGAAGACAAACTCAGCGACATCAACCTAGATTTTTCACCTGTTTATTGGCAACATGATCGTGTCTACGTTCCCAAAAACTACAAACCTCACGCCAACTTCCCGCGCCTCACTATGCGCACAGAGATGAAAGCCGTCGACAAACCCGCCAAATATTTCTTTATTTTAAAACGTCACATTGAGGATTCCGGCGTGGATATTGTCGAAACCACCGAAGTCAAAAATTACGAAGAAATCGTCAATATCATCCTCCAACTTGGCTTTAAATTAGCTAAAGAAGTCTCTCGCCGCCGTCAGACCCTTAAAATGGGCGAGGGAACTTATATCCACCTAGACAAAATCGAAACCCTCCCCGGCTACTACGCCAAAATCGAATCCAATCTAGATCAAAATGATTCCACCACCGAAGCCAAACAAGATCTAGAAAAAACCTTCCAAACTCTCGGCGAAAACAACTTCACGGAAAACGCTTATTTCGAACTCTAGCCTCTCGGTGGCTCACCATCTGGCTCGCCCAGCAATTTTTTACTTTTAATCTCATATCGCTTTCCGTTCACCGGCGACACGTAATAGTCCTCGTTCAAAAGATTCACAAACATCGTCAAATCTTTATCATCCATAATGATAATCGACCCGTCATCGTCCGTCATCAACTCTAGCTGCATCTCGTCCGCATATTCGATCAATTTATCTTGCGGCATCTCCTCGGCAATGTCCATCGCCTGCACCTTTTTCAAAATCGGCTTTTTATCAGCCAAAAGTCCGTCCAGCGTCAGCCCCTCCGCAAACGACAGTTTATATTTCTCGGTCAATTCTTTCGCTTTCGCCTCCGCGATCACTTGCGCCTTATAGTCATACTGGAACAAATTCTCAAACTTCGCCTGGTTAAATACCACAATCGTCCCATCCACAATCGCCACCTGATTATCTTCCGGCATTTTCAAAGCGATCTCAGCGCTAAACGGCTCAAAACTCTCCCCCTTAATCTCCCAAGACGAAGCCCCGCGTAAAGCTCCAGACGCCGGCAAAATCTTTGCGATATAAAAAGTTTTCATACCAGTTTCACCCGGGTAAGTAAACTTCGCAATAATCCCTTTCACCTTCCTAAAGTCATACTCATTCTCGGAAAAATAATCTATATCTTTATATTCATTTTCAATCAAATGAATCAAAGTCTCCGCTCGTCCCACCTTAGACAGGGAAGTACGATAAATCACCTTCTCCTCGCCATCTGCCCGTTCATACTCGCGGCACTCTAACCCCTTATCCGCCTCTTCGATCACAAACTTCACCGCCTCATTCATGAACATCGACTTCACCGCCCCCGCCAACTTGTCAGAGTATTTTATCTTATACGGCGTGTAATTTTTGTTAAACAAAAACAATTCTGCCGAAACATTATTCTTTACCTCGTCCACCTCATTTGCCCACAAGAATACATCAAATTCTTCCATTTTCCTCCTTATTTCCCCCATTATACCATAAAACTCAGAAAGACAGTGTTCGGTTATTATAAAACAAAAAGGGAACAAGCGCAACTGGTTTTGTTCGGTAAATTAACAGGGGAGTTTTCCACAATAGTGCAAAACTCAAAGCTTAAAAAAGTCCAAAAAAGCTCTTGCAAAATCCAAAAAAATATCATAAACTTAAATCAAGCGAACAATAATACAAAAACGCGAAACAAAAGCACCTTAACACAGTTTGAGACCGACCAACTAGGAGTTGTGGCGCGCATTAACCTTAAGCGAGATGCGTCAAAACAATCGTGAGCACCTTCCTCTAAACACACCTCCCAATAAAACTCTATATGGTCTATCACACAATAAGTCTCTCAACGGCTATGATTATGAAACCCGCCTTGTGCGAGTCAGAATCGTAGTAGATTATATTGTGTCTAAACAAAAATCAAAGCAGAAACAAACCCGCCGCAGTTTCTAGTTGAACGGTCTCAAGCGCACAAACACAAAACAGTGTATAATATATACATGGAGAAACTACATATCCCTGTATTATTATCAGAAGTCCTAGCAGGCTTAAACCCGCAGCCGCATGAATCTTATCTGGATTTGACCGCCGGTTACGGAGGGCATGCTAGCGAAATTTTGGATGTAACACAGAATTATAAAGATTCAGTTTTGGTGGATCGTGACGAATTTGCTGTAAACTATTTGAAACAGAAATTCCCGTCCGCTATCAAGATCAAACACACGGATTTTTATAGTGCGGTGCTACAGCTTTTCGAGTGTGGAATGACTTTTGATATGATACTCGCGGATTTTGGAGTTTCCTCTCCGCAACTAGACATGGAAAGTCGGGGTTTTTCGTTCAAATACGATAGCCCGCTAGACATGCGCATGGATCAAACGCAGGCTCAGACGGCCGCCGATGTCGTCAATAAGTCTAGTGAGCGAGAACTAGCCGAAATTTTCGTCAAATACGGCGAAATTCCTCAAGGGCGTGCCCACATGTTGGCTCGCATCATCGTGCATCATCGCCCGATCAACACCACGAGGGAATTAGCCGACCTGATCAAAACCAGGCTACATTATCACTCAAAAATCCATCCCGCTACTTTAATGTTCCAGGCTATCCGTATTGTAGTCAACGACGAGTTGGGGCAGATCGAAAAGACTCTCCCGCTCCTCCCGAAACTACTAAACAAAAACGGTCGCCTCGGGATCATCACCTTCCATAGTCTAGAAGATAGGCTAGTCAAAGATTTTTTCAAAGAAGCTTCCAGCTTTGGCGAAGAATCCACACTAGAAATCATCAATAAAAAACCTATCACCGCAGAGAGTGAGGAGTTAGTTATCAACCCGCGCTCGCGCAGTGCCAAATTAAGACTGGCGAGAAAGCGGCATTGATAAAAATAAAAACACTAAAAAAGGAGGCAAAATATGCCAAAACAAATCGTCGTGACTAACAAGTCCCGCAAGCAAAAAGTGAAAGTTCATTTTCACTAATTACTAGGCGGGAACTCCCGCCTAGTCACATGGGCCTTGAAGGGCCTACCAATAAAGAGTTTTCACAGAGAGTGTGAAGTGTATGACCTTCCCGGGTTGGCACTGGCGAGTCACTTATAGCTCTGCTCATCAGTCGCCACCCGGACTAAGACAAAACCAAACAAGCAAACAATAAAAACAAAAACCCAGCGAGGAAAATAAAAATCATGTTCAATCAAACTTACGTATCTAGACGCGGTGCCACCACCATCAACAGCTTTGCCCGCAACCGCAACACCGTTCGCCATGCCAAGCGCAGTCTCGGCTCAATTTCTCAGATTGTCATTGTCGGTATGCTTACTCTAGTTTTTGGCCTTATTTACGTAGCCGAAGGCACCAAAGCCACCAGTTTTGATTATGAACTTTCCTCCGTTGAATCCGAAATTACCGAAATGAACGCCGAAAAAGATGATCTCGCAGTAGAAAAAGCGCGTCTGACTTCCGTCGCAGCAGCCAAAAACAGCACCGTCGCCGCTGCCATGGAGACCGCCACGGTAACCGGCTATGCCACGGAATAATTATCAAAAATCTGAAACACTCAGCGATTCGCCCCGTCGGCGTATCAAGATTCTTCACAGCGTAGTTTTAGTCGCCCTTGGTATTATTTTGGTGCGACTTTTTATTATCCAAATTTTCGAGCACAATGACTGGGTAGCCAAAGCCAACGAGCAGCACACCTTGCTCGAGACTATCACTGCTAAAAGAGGCGAAATTTACATGATGGATCACGACGAGCCAGTCGCAGTTGTCTTAAATCAAACCACTTATCAGCTCGTCATTGACCCCGCCGTCACTAAAAAAGAGGACGTCGAAAAAGTCATCAACGATTACGCCAAAGATTATGCAGTGGCGGATTTAAACGAAGTCTATAACACCGAAAATCTCCGCTATTCCATCGTCGCCAAAAACATCCCTCGCGATGTTGCTCAAAAAATCGCCGATTCCGAAACCCCCGCCATTTGGCTAAAAAAGACCAACCAACGCGTTTATCCCGAAGGGCAACTGGCCTCGGGATTGCTTGGTTTTGTCAATAATGACGGAGTTGGCCAATACGGCGCCGAAGGTTCCTTTAACAAGCAACTTGCCGGCGAAGATGGGCTAGTCAAAGCCACTGCTGATGTCAACAAGGTCGCTCTTT
>JAZRAP010000002.1:0-4068 GCA_045634665.1 Candidatus Nanosyncoccus sp. | reverse complement strand
GAGAAAAAGCCAAAGCCGGATGATGCGGCGGATGCGCTGGCAGTAGCGATTACGTGCAGTTTTCTTTATCGGCAGGGGCAAAATGGGGAATACAAGTTTTCTAATTCAAGGAATAAGTGATAGAATAATAATATGATTGCGCATCTTTTTGGGAAAATTGAGGAAAAGTTTGGTAACTCGCTGATTTTGGATGTAAATGGGGTGGGATACGAAGTGACAGTGCCGACACCGGATTTTGAGAATTGTAGTTTGGGAGAGGAGCGAAAGTTTTATACTTATCATGCGGTGCGAGAAAATGCGGAGGAGTTGTATGGTTTTTCGTCTTTGGCGGCGAAAAAGATTTTTGAACTTTTGACGAGCGTGCAAGGGATTGGGCCGAAAGCGGCGATTGCGATTTTGTCTTTGGCGGAAGCGGAAGAAGTGCGGAATGCGATTGCGAATGCGGATGCGAGCTTTATTGCGAAAGCTTCGGGGGTGGGAAAAAAGTCGGCAGAGCGGGTGATTGTGGATTTGTCGGATAAGGTGGGGATACCGTCGCATTATGGGGCGACAGAAGTACGAAAGAGCATAGGGGCGGAGCCGGATGAGGCGCTGGATGCGTTGATTGCGTTAGGTTTTCCTTTGAAAGAGGCGACGGCGGCTCTAGAAAAGGTGGATGCGGATTTGCCAGTAGAAGAGCGAGTGCGGCTAGCTTTGAAGGGATGAGAAAATCCCTTGAAAAGTTAGAAGAAGTGTGGTAAAATAACAGGTAGTTTAGTAATAACAAAGGTAAAATATGAGTTTTTCGATTTTAAAAGAGATTGGTGATGCCCAGAAAAAAAAGGCTGTGGTAGATGTGCGCTCAGGTGATACCGTGAGGGTGACTCAGAAGATTAAGGAAGGAAATAAGTTCCGTTTGCAGACTTTTGAGGGGGTGGTGATTCGTGTGGAGCGGAAAAATTCGCACACTGAGCGGATTGTGGTGCGGAAAGTTACTTCTGGCGTAGGGGTGGAGAAGTCATATTTGGTGCATTCGCCGTTGGTGGAAAAGATTGAAATTACCAAGCGGGCAAAGGTGCGACGAAACAATTTGTCGTATTTGCGCCAGCGGTCTGGTAAATCAGCGCGTCTGACCGGGAAAGATTTTGATCGGGCAGCCGTAAATGACGTGACTGTAGAAGAAGAGGCGGTAGAAGAAGCTGAGCCGGCAGAGGCTCCGGTAGAAACTGCAGAGACGGAAGAAGAAAAGTCTGAAGAGACTAAGGCCTAATGGCGATATTAGGAATAGATGAGGTGGGGCGCGGACCCTTGGCGGGTCCGCTTGTTGTGGGGGCGGTGATTTTGCCAGAAAAAAGATCAAAATGGGTGGAAGAATTAAGGGATTCTAAACAAATTAAACCTAGGCGAAGGGAAGAACTGGCTTGGACGATCAATAAATATGCGGAGGCGGTAGGTTTGGGCTGGGTAGAGTCAGACGAAATTGATCGGATGGGGATGATGGAGGCTTTGAGATTGGCGACGAGACGAGCGGTGGAAGAGGTGCAGGTCCAAAAGAAAGCATTTTCGGAGATTGTGATTGACGGAAATATAAATTTTTTGGAGGGGACGAGACTGGCGCCATATACGACGACGGTGATAAAGGGAGATGATTTGATTAAGGAAGTTTCGGCTGCCTCTATTGTGGCGAAGGTGGCGCGAGATGACTACATGATAAAGTTGGGAGAAAAATATCCGGAATACGGATTTGAACAACATATGGGATATGGGACGGAAATGCACCGGATGAGGATGCGGGAATTTGGATTGTGCCCGGAGCATCGGCGATTAGTGAAATTGGTATATGAAATTGCCAAGCGAGAGGGGGAAGATTTGAGCCAAGTTTGGACGAAGGAAAAACAGAAAAATACGACTGAGATTGGGAAAAAGGCCGAGCGAGCGGTGGCGGAATATTTGAAGGAACATGGGCACATGATTATCGCGCAGAATTTTAAAAATAAGTATTGCGAGATTGATTTGGTGTCGGTGGACGTGATGACTGCTAAGATCTTTTTTACGGAAGTGAAATATCGGAAAGACGATGGGCGCGGAGGAGGACTAGAAGCGGCGGATAAGGCAAAACAGGAGCAGATGCGGTTTGCGGCGGAAATGTTTTTGAAGAAAAATCGGAAGTTTAAGGAATATGATCCGCTGTTGACGGTGGCGGATGTAACGGGGGAAGATTTTGTGGTGCGAGATTGGGTGCCGGTGATTTAATGATTGGAGAAGGTCGGTTTTTTAGACGTTGAATTTGAATTCGACGACGTCGCCGTCTTGCATGATGTAAGTTTTGCCCTCGGTACGGAGTTTACCGGCTTGTCTGACGGCTTGTTCGGAGCCGTATTCTTTGAGGTCGTCGTAATTACAGATGCTGGCGGCGATGAAGCCACGTTCGAAGTCGGTGTGGATAGTGCCGGCGGCTTCGGGGGCGGTGGAGCCTTTTTTGATGGTCCAAGCGCGGCATTCTTTTTTGCCGGCGGTGAGGAAGGATTGAAGATTCAAAGTGTCATAGGCGGCTTTGATGAGCTCACCTAGGGCGTCGTCTTTGACACCGTAGCTTTCTAGGAATTCTTTGCGTTCGTCGCGGGACATGCCGGACATTTCTTCTTCTAATTTGGCGTTGACAAAGATAGATTTTGATGGCTTGACTAGATTTGCTAGTTCCGATTGGAGATTTTGATCGGTGAGGCCGGCTTCGTCTACGTTGAACATGTAGATGACGGGCTTGTCGGTGAGGTAGGGGATAAATTCGTCCTCGGGGGATTTTTTGCGTTTGGCGGCGATTTTTTCGCGCGTTTCGTCGTCGGCGAGCTGGAGTTCTAAGTTGATGATGTCGATGTCGTCTTTGGCCTGTTTTAAGATGTCGTTTTCTGGCTGGTTGTCGGCGCGGACAATGTCGTTATTTTTGAAAGCGCGGACAACGTGACAGATAGCTTGACATTCGCGGATGTGAGCAAGGAATTTGTTCCCTAGCCCCTCGCCTTTGGAGGCGCCTTGGACGAGGCCGGCGATGTCGACAAATTCGACGGTAGCAGGGACGACCTTGTCTGTTTCATACATTTTGGCTAATACGTCGAGGCGTTCATCAGGGACGGGGACGATGCCGACATTCGGCTCGATAGTAGCAAAAGGGTAGTTAGCGGCGAGGGCGCCAGCGTTGGTCAACGCATTGAATAATGTGGATTTCCCGACGTTGGGGAGGCCTATGATGCCAATTTTGAGATTCATATCTGTTATTATAGCATATTTTGGGTGCAAGGAAAAGGCGGGACTGGACGTCCCGCCGAGGCACTTTGGAGAAATGGTTATTTGTGGGGAAAGTTGACTTGGCGCGCGCCTTTGAAAAGGCATACGTCGATTTTTTCATCTTTGCCCCAGGCTAGATAGGTGACTTTAATGTGGTTGCGGCCGCGGAATTCGCTGTGGATCCTAACGATATCGTCAAGAGGGCGAAAAGCGGCGATGACCGGGATGAGCTCGGCGTCCAGAATGTAGTGAACGACGGGTTCGTCCTCTGGAAATGAGGGCAGAGCTGGTAGCTCGTGCGGTTTGGGCGGAAAAGTGTAAATGTCTCCGCTGTTTTTATCGTATACATAGATGGTCTGGTCGGTTAGGTTGATAAAACTGTCGGACAATCTAGTATTTTCGTAATTTTGCATTAGTCATCTCCTTAAGGTGCGCAAAGTGCCAGTTACTGATTATATCATATTTATGTTAAAAATGGAAGGGCTAAGGCGTTTTGTGGTATTTTTGTGATATAATCAAGGTATGGCGGAGCAAGTGCGGCGTAGACATTATTGGGGGTGGATTTTGCTGCTAGCTTTGATTGTGATAGGGGTGGGGGTGTATTTGAACCGAGAGCCGATTTATGAATATTATCGGGGAGTGACCTATCAACCGTCTAGTGAGATGGCGAGGATTAGGGCTGATTTGCAGCTGACGGAGCGGGGGACGAGCTTGTTTAATGCGGCGCAGCCGGTTTTGGAGGAGGCGACGGAGTTCAACGCGTATTGCCGAGACGGGGAAACAGAGACGGCCGTGCTAGGGTGTTAT
>JAZRAP010000001.1:0-8499 GCA_045634665.1 Candidatus Nanosyncoccus sp. | reverse complement strand
CTTGCCCTTGCCTACGGCGATGACGAGTTTGATATGGCGGCCGCCGGCGAGAAGTTTAACTGGGACGATGGTGAAGCCGGCGGTTTTTTGTTTTTCTAGCGCGGCGATTTGTTTCTTGGTGGCGAGGAGACGGAGGTTGCGAGCAGTGTCGGCGCCGAGGGTGAGGTTGTTAAGCCAGAGTTCGTGATTTCTAATGGTGACGAAGGAGCCTTTGAGCTGAACGTGGTGATCGCGGATAGAGCGGACTTCGGGGCCAGAGAGGCTCATGCCGACAACAAGTTCGTCGCCGAGCGTATAATCATAACGCGCACGACGGTTAACCGTGACCATATCTCCCGTTTTGCTCTTTTTCATATCTATTATTATAGCATCTATTTGGTTTTTACGCACTCTTCACCGAGGAGATCTTTGAGCTTGACGAGGAGCTCGTCGCTGGCTTCGACGTGAAAAGGCATTTTGAGGGCGCGTTTTTCTTCGCCCTCCTTGATGACGAGGACAACATCTTGAACGCCGAGGTAGATGTCGGCGAGGCGACGGATGGCGGTGAGAGTGTCGGTGTCGTTGGGGTCTTTGATCAGGAGATAGAGGCGTTCTTTGCGAGGATCTTTGGGCGGATCTTTGATAACGTGGCGCTCTTCTGAAGTGGTGGCGGCGGGAGCGCTGTTGTTATAAACACGCTCGGCGGAAGATTTGCCGTAGCGGCGACGATTGCTGCTAGGTGCAGTGACAGGAGCGGCCAGCTTGGTGCCGGTGGGTTGGTAATTTTCTAGAATGTCGTCCGAGATAAGTTCGAGGGATTCGGCGAGGATTTTGACGTCGGAGGTGGTGCGGCCGTCTTTGTCCGTAGCGTTGACTTTGCCCTTGACGCGGACGACGTTATCTACTTCTAATTTGGCGCCGTGTTCGGCAAATACTGATGGAAAGACGATAAATTCGGTTTCGTCGGTTTTGTTTTCGATTTTGACGAAAGCCATTTTGTCACCTTTTTTGGTGAGGATTTCGCGTTTGGCAGTGATAATGCCGCCGATGGTGATCAGTTTGTTGTCATACTCGGCTTTAACATAAGAAATGGGGTGGGTCTGCTCTTCGAAGTAGGTATCGTATTTGTCCAGAGGGTGGGCGGAGAGGTAGAGCCCCATGAGGTCGCGCTCCCATAGCAATTGCTCCTTTTCGGGATATTGGGTGGGGGCGGGTTTGATTTCTACTTCTGGGACAGCGCCGGCTTCGCCCATGAGGCCGAATAGATCGGTTTGGCCGGAGCCGACGTCTTTTTGGATTTTGGCGCCGTAAGCTTGGACGGCTTCGAGGTTGAAGAGGAGGTCGGAGCGGGTGTTGCCGAAACGATCGAAGGCGCCGGTTTTGATGGCGGATTCCCAAGATTTTTTATTAAATTTAGTGGAATCGACACGTTTGGCGAAGTCACAAACAGATTTAAAGGGGCCGTTATTGTCACGTTCAGGGATGACGATGTCTTCGACTAAAGATTTGCCCATATTTTTGATGCCGGAAAGGCCAAAGCGGATAGTGTTTTCGCCACCGACGATACCGAAGTCGCCGTAAGATTCGTTGATATCGGGACCGAGGACTTTGAGACCCATTTTTTTGCACTCAGCGATTTCGATGGCGAGACGATCAGTCCAGCGCATATCGGCAGTCATTAATGCAGCCATGAAAGCATCTGGGTAGTGGGCCTTGAGATAGGCAGTCCAGTAAGCAATGAGGGCATAACAGGCGGCGTGAGATTTGTTGAAACAGTAGTTAGCGAAGTCTAGGAGTTGGTCCCAGAAAGTCTCGGCGATTTCTTTGGTGGCGCCGCCGACTTTGATGGCGCCTTCGATGAATTCGGGTTTGACTTTGTTCATGAGGTCGATTTTTTTCTTCCCTACGGCTTTTCTTAATGTATCGGCTTGCCCGCCAGTAAAACCACACCAAGTTCGAGAAATCTGCATGAACTGTTCCTGGTAAATCAAAATGCCGTAAGTGTTGCTGAGGGCCTGTTCGAGGCCGGGGTGGAGGTAGGTGATTTTTTCTTGACCGTGCTTGCGGCGAATGAAACTATCAATAAACTGCATAGGGCCGGGACGATAAAGGGCGACCATAGCGATGATGTCCTCGAAAGTGGAGGCTTTGAGGTCGCGGAGATAGCGTTTCATGCCGGCAGATTCTAGTTGGAAAACACCGGTAGTTTCAGCGCGTTGGAGGAGTTTGTAAGTTTCGGGGTCGTCGAGGGGGAGAGAATACATGTCAATGTCGTCATGATAGACTTTGCGAATCATGCGCAGAGCATTGTTGATGACGGATAGGTTGGAGAGGCCGAGAAAGTCCATTTTGAGCAGGCCGAGCTCTTCGACCTGGCCCATGGGGAACTGGGCAGCGATGGGGCCTTTGGCGGAAACTTCGAGGGGCAAAAATTTAACGAGGTCGTCTGGAGCGATGATGACACCGCAAGCGTGGACGCCGTGGTTTCTGATGGTGCCTTCGAGGCGGGAGGCAAAATCAATGACCTCTTTCGCTGTGGGGTTGGTTTCGTATTCCTGTTTCAGGTCAGGGACTTCTTTGATAGCGTCCTGTAAATGAACGTGGCGACCCATAACAGGATCCGGCACCATTTTGGCTAGTCTATCGGCTTCGGCGTAAGGAACTTCGAGCACGCGAGCGACGTCGCGAACGGCGTTTTTGGCCATCATTTTGCCAAAAGTAGCGATGTTGGAGACGCGTTCGACACCGTATTTCTCAGTACAATATTCGATAACCTCGTCGCGACGGGTGTCTTGGATGTCGGTGTCGATATCCGGCATAGAGATACGATCGGGGTTCAAAAAACGTTCGAAAAGAAGGTCGTATTTTAATGGGTCTAGCTCGGTAATTCTGAGCGCATAAGCAAGAATGGAGCCGGCGGCAGAACCACGGCCGGGGCCATAAACAATACGATTTGATTTGCCCCAGTTGATGAAATCCTGGACGATGAGAAAGTAACCGTTGTAGCCCATTTTGTCTACGACAGAGAGCTCGTAATCAATACGAGGGAGGACTTTGTGGTCGTCATCGCGATCTTTGTCAACCTTTTCTAGGAGTTTGCGACAATCTTTGATAGAGAGATCTGTGACCTCCTCAAGCTTTTTGTTGGCATAACGATGAACGAGGCCCTGGAAGACAAGTTTGTCGAGATAAGTTTTTTCATCTTCCCCGTCGGGAACTGGGAATTTAGGAATGAGAATGCGGCCGAGCTGCAGGTCGACATGGCAGCGGTCGGCGAGTTTTTTGGTGTTTAAGACTGCTTCAGGGCAAGTCTCTTGCCAGTGGTCAATGATTTCTTCGGCTGGGATAACATGAAGATCGTAATCTTTTAAGGTCATGCGTTTGGTGTCAGAAAGATTAGCGGCGGTGCCAATACAGAGCAGGACTTCGTGGGCGTCTTGGTCTTCTTTTTTGAGATAGTGAGCATCGCAAGTAACAACAATGGGCAAATTTAGTTCTTTGGCGTGGGCCATGTGCCAATCGTTAACCTTTTTTTGCTCTGCGGAGTGAGTGGAGGATTTGGGGTGACCATGATCTTGCATTTCCAAATAAAAACGATCTTTAAAGACGTTGCGATACCAGTCGATCAGTTCAAAAGCCCTGGCATCGTCGCCAGCGCGGATGGCTTCGGAAATTTCGGAACCCATACAACCAGAGAGACAGATGATGCCTTCGTTGTATTTTTTGAGTTCGTCGTGGTCGGTGCGAGGTTTGTAGTATTTGCCATACTCTTCGGAGTGGCTCATGATACGACAAAGGTTTTCGTAACCTTGATTGTTCATGGCGATTAAGGTGATGTGGAAACGCTGTTTGTCGTGAGCGGGGTCTTTGTCGGTCATTTTGCGCGCAGCCACATAAGCCTCTAGGCCGAGTAGAGGCTTAATGCCGTTCGCATTGCACTCCTTGTAGAGCTCGACAAGACCGGACATGGTGCCGTGGTCAGTGATGGCGACAGCTTCCATGCCGTCTTGTTTGACGAATTGGACGAGTTCGGGAATTTTAGTAAGGCCGTCAAGAAGCGAGTAGTGAGTGTGGTTGTGCAAATGCACAAAATCACTAGGTTTTAGTTTCATTTCTTCTCGCTGGTCTTTTTGGTAGTGGATTTCTTTTCGGTTTTGGGTTCAGTTTTAGGTGTGGTCTTTTCGACCTCGACTTCTAGTTCTTCCTCGTCTTCTTCTGTAGTGCCTAATTTGATAAATTTGCTAGCGATGGCGCCGACTGCTGCGCCTAGAGCGGCGCCGAGGAAGAATTTGCCTACACCGCTTTTATTTTTTTCCGCTTTTTCCGTCATCTGCTTTCTCCTTTGTTTCTTTAAGTTTACTTTTTAGTTTGGGATTAACATATTTATCCACAAACATCTCTACCGTCCCACCGATCGAAGTCATGCCTTTGACATTATTAACAATGCCGTTGGCGTTTTTAGCAATATCTTGGCTTTCGACAATAACCTTTTCAGCTTCGTTTGACAGGTTGATAAGTTTGATGATCAAGATTATGCCTACGATCAAAAACACCAATAGAGTGATGCTAAGAATCGCTACGATAATCCATTCTGCTACGTTCATATGATTTCCTCCTTTGTTTTATTGTATCATTTTTTTGATCTCATCGCCATAGTCGGTCTCACGCAGGACGTATTCGAGATGAGCCATAAAGTAATTTTTGGGGTCGCCGGTGGTGATCCATTTGCCTTGGCTTTTGGCGACGTAAACTTCGCCGCGCTCGGCGAGTTTGGTGATGGCGTCGACGGTCCAAAGCTCGCCGTCGAGACCGGTGTTCTGCGGAACGAGGTGGTCGAAGACCTCGGGAGTGAGCAAGTAGCGACCGTAGCTAGTGAGGTTGCTGGGGGAAAGTTCGGGGGCTTGAGGCTTTTCGACGATATGGCTCAAGGTGCCATCGTCTTTTAAAGCAATCATGCCGTATTTGTGCCAAGTTTCTTCGGGCATTTCTTGAGCAGTAATGACGGCTTTAGCGTCAGGGTGTTTTTGGTATTCGTCGATAAGGGTTTTAACATCGCTAGAGCCGAGGATAAGATCGTCGCTATATAATACTACGAAGGCTGTTTCGTCTTGAACAAAATTTTTAGCCGAAACGATAGGTGAGCCGTTGCCGTAGGGCAAAGCTGGATCTTGCTCAATGACGGTAATTTTGGGGAAGTCTAGAACTTCTTGCACTGGCTCAAAACGCTGGCTCTTTCCCTGTTGATCGAGAAGTTTTTTGACATTTTCAGCAGGATTATGGAAATAGTCATCGTAGATTTCTTTGGATTTGGTGTTTGGGGTGGCAACGATGATGATTTCTTCGATGCCAGCTTTGACACATTCCTCGACGCAAAGCTGCATAACGGGCTTGGCGCCGATGGGAATCATGGCTTTGGGGATAGTTTTGGTAATTGGTAGATACCGGCTGGCAAAACCAGCGTCGGTGATAATGGCTTTTTTGACTGGTGTCATAATAAGATCTCCTTGAGATTTAATTATAGCATACTAAGGCGCAGATGTCTGCAATTCTTGGATCTCACGGAGGAGAATGTCGTAGTTTTCGTCGTCTTCGTCTAGGTCGGCGAGTTGTTCGGAGAGGGTGCGGATTTGGTGTTGGTTTAGTTCTCTGTTGTAGCGGGTGAGAAGTTCGGTGGCTTCGCGCTCTAAGTTGGTATTGTCTATCTCGTGTTCGCGATTGAAAATAAGTTCGAGCTCAGCGAGGCGAGTGTCATCGTCGGGAATTTCGAAGGGGATTTTGGTGTCGGTAACTCCGCCAAAGATTTTGAGGGCGAGGAGGCTGTTTTCGAGTTGGGTGAGTTTGTCGGGTTTGGCGGCTTCGGTCTTTGGTTTCTTGAGATAGCGTTTGGGCTTGGCGGCGAGTTTTTGATCGAGGCGGTCGCCTTTTTCGCGGAGGACTTTAACATCGACGCCTAATTTACGGGCGACTTTTTCTTCGTAGGTAGCACGTTCGACTTCGTCTTTGACGTAGCCGAGAAGTTTGAGGGCGATATCGGAATATTTGCGTTTGTCGGGAGCGGAGTTTAGATTTAGATTTTCTTCGTATTTTTGAAGAAGCCAGTCGACGGCGGGAACGGATTTCTCAACGGCTTTTTGCCAGAGAGCGGGGTCTTTTTGGATGAGCTCGTCGGGGTCTTTGGCGCCGTGATAATCAGAGATGACGGTGAGGTCAATGCCGAGATCGCCAGCCATCATGATGGCGCGTTCGGTGGCTTTGACGCCGGCGGCGTCGCCGTCGTAGGCGAGACGAATGTCGGAAGTGAGGTTGCTGAGGGCTTTGAGATGATGCTCGGTCATGGCAGTGCCGGAGGTGGCGACGGCTTCTTGCACACCGGCTTGGTGAGAAGAAATCACGTCCATGTTGCCTTCGACGATGACTACGTAGCCGCTGCGACGAATAGCCTCTTTGGCTTGGTAGAGGCCAAAAATAAATTTGGATTTGTTGAAGAGGATGGTTTCGGGGGTGTTGAGGTATTTCGGCTCGGATTTGTCGAGAACGCGAGCAGTGAAGCCGATGACGTTGCCGGTGGTGTCAATAAAGGGGACGGTCATACGATTGCGGAACAGGTCGCCTTTGAAGCGATTGAGGAGGCCGGCGGCGTCGAGCTCTGCCTCAGTAAAACCACGCCTGGTCAGAGCTTTGACCATGTCTTTGCCGCTAGGAGGAGCATAGCCGATTTGGAAAGTTTTGACGGTGTTGCGATTGAGATTGCGATTGTAAAAAACGTATTCACAAACTTTTTTGCTATGAGCGAGGCAGGCCTGATAGTAGCGAGCGGCAAGAGTGAGAGCCTCGCGAGCGCGAACTTTACGCTGGGCGACTTTTTTATCGCCACCTTGGTATTTGGTGAGCTCAACGCCGGCTTGAGCGGCGAGCTTTTCGAGAGCCTCGCGGAAGCCGATACCTTCGACTTCCATGATAAAAGTGAAGATGTCGCCGCCTTTGTTGGCAGAAAAATCGTGCCAGATGCCTTTTTCGGGTGAGACCATGAAGCTGGGGGTCTTATCGACACCCCAAGGAGAGCGACCTTTGAGATTGCGCCCGGCGCGTTTTAGCTCTACGTATTGTCCTACCACATCTTCCACCGCCAGACGGGATTTTATTTCGTCTTTAGCGTCTTGCATATGATATAATTATAGCATATGGACGGGCAACAATATTTGGATCAGATTTCAAACGCAAATGCGCCAAAAAAGGCCAAGCCAGCTAATAAACGGGGCATTTTGCATAACAAGTTCTTTATCGCGGGGATGATTGGGGTGGGGCTTTTGCTTTTGATTGTGATTTTGGGGGCAATACTAGGGGGCGGCAAGGATAGCGAGAAGACTTTGAGCAGTAAATTGTATTTGCATTTAGACGGCACAGCGGCGGCAATTCAAGAATATCAGAATTATGTACGGTCTTCGGATCTACGTTCGAGTAGCGCTTCGCTGTATGGGGTACTGACGGATACTGCTGGCGGGATGGAAAGTTATTTGACCGAAAAATATAACATCAAAAAAGTGAAAGACACTGACAAAAAATTACAGGAAAAGGCCACTGCGGTGAAGGATGAGCTGACTGGCGAGCTTTTTGAGGCGAAGATAAATGGAATTTTGGATAGAACGTATGCGCACAAGATGGCTTATGAGATTTCGATTATCAAGGCGGAGGAGTCTGAACTCTATAATAAGACGAAAAGTGAGGCGCTAAAGGAAGTGCTGAACAAATCGCACGAGAGTTTGACAAATTTGTATGATAAGTTTAATGATTTTTCGGAAACTAAAAATTAATTTACGGCGGTGAGCCAGAAAGGAGCCAAATGGCAAAATCTGAAGAGGTGGAAAAACTTAAGGACAAACAAGGGCTGAAGGAGGAGTTTATCGAATTCATCAACCGAGGGTCGATGATCGACCTGGCAGTAGGTGTGGCCGTAGGTGGGGCGTTTACGGCGATTGTTAATTCCCTAGTGAATGATATAGTGATGCCGATAGTGGGGCTACTACTGGGTGGCGTAGACTTTACCAATCTGGCAATTCGGATACCGAATTTCTTTGGGACGGGCGATGAAGCGGTAATTGCGTATGGTAATTTTATCCAGACGGCAGTAGAGTTCCTAGTAATTGCGTGGGTGATCTTTATGGTGATTAAGGCGATGAACCGGATGAACCGGCGACGCGATAAATTGGCGGCAAAGAAGGCCGAGAAAAAGACCGAGAAGAAAAAATAATTAGTCGGTGAGATTATAACTTAAGCGAACTAGGTCGGCTAGTTCGCTTTGGTTTAGCTGGTCGGCGAGGACGATTTCGATGCCGCCGCGGCCGAAGTAACGGGATTCCATGATGGACTCGTATTTTGATTTGAGATGGGCGGCAAGTTTGGTGTCACAACGGATTTCGATGGTGTTTTTATTGACGACGAGGAAAACTTTTGTGTCTTTGTAGAAAAGCGTGCGGTTTTGGTCGGATTTTGAAGTATAGTCGCCGAGATTTTTTATTTCAG